>NZ_JBBEGC010000125.1:0-20709 GCF_037401995.1 Saccharothrix sp. CCNWYY140 | reverse complement strand
CGGGGAAAGAAACCGAGGCCCTTCCCGTGGTCGCTGCCGCTTGGCGGAACGCAAGAGCTCCCCGCCCTTCGGGCGTACCGCCTTCGGCGAAAAGCGGCGCGCCTTCGGCGGAAAAGCACCGTCAAAGCACGGTCACCTGATCCCTCGCCGCCCACGACCAGTGACCGAGCTACGCATTGCTCGTCTAGCCCAGGAAGTCCTCGATCAACCGGGTCCACCCGGTCGGGGCCTCCAGCGCCGGCGCGTGGCCGCTGTCCAGTTCGGCCCACCGCGCGCCCGGGATCGCGTCGGCCAGCGCCCGCGTCGAGGACGGTGAGATCAGCCGGTCGTGCTTGGTGCCGATGACCAGCGTGGGGACGTTCACCCGGCCCACGTCCCCGGACAGGTCCACCCGTTCCACCAGGTCGATCTGCTCGTCGGTGCCCGGCGGCACGGTCAGCGCCATCAGTTCCAGCATCCCCTCCCGCTGCTCGGCGGGCATCGCACGCTCGAACGGCTCGCCCACCACCAGCGACAACTGGTACCGCGCCAGTTTCAGCGGATCGCCGCCCAGCAGCCGCCGCCACTTGGCGGTGCGCGCTCGCGTCTCGTCGTCTGCCTTCACGAACCCGGAGGTCAGGACCAGCCCGGTCACGCGTTCGGAATGCCGCACCGCGGCCCGCACGGCGACCGCGCAACCCAGCGAGTAACCCAGGACGGCGAACGTCGGCGTGTCGCCGGCGCTGGCCACGACCCGGTCGGCCAGGTCGTCCAGTGACAGCGGGCCGGTGGCGCGGGGTGTGGTGCCGGAACCGGGGTAGTCCACCGAGAACACCCGGCGTGAGCGGGACAGGACGGGGATCACCGGGCTGAAGTTCGCGCGTACGGAGCCGCCGGCGCCGTGGGCGAGCACGAGAGCTGAGGTCACCTTCGCGATTGTGCCGGGACCCGGCGGTGCAGTGCGGCCAGTTCGGTGCGCAGCGCCTGCTGCAACCAGCGCGACTCGGCCATCCACGGCTGGTCGGTGTGCAGGCACACGTGCACGCCGGACCGGTAGGACGACACTGCCACCCCCACCGCGTGCCCGGCCGCGACCGGCGGCACCGGGTACACCTCGCGCAGCTCCGCCCCGTCCAGGTGGAGCGGGACCGCAGGCAGCGGCACGCTCGTCACCAGGGCGTCGAACAGCAGGGGCGCGCACTTCCCGGCGATCGGCGCGGCGATCCGGTGCACCACCGACGGGATCCGCTCGGCCAGCAACGGCAACGCACCGGCGCCCCGGTCCGTCCCGGCCGCCTTGTGCCTCTCCATGTCCTCCCGCACCAGCCGCAGCCGCTCCTGCGGATCGGCCTCGCCCACGGGCAACTCGCACAGGTACCCGGAGATCCGGTTCCCCGCGCCACCGGAACCACGCCGGGCCACCGGCACCAGCGCCCGCAACGTGCTGCCCTCGTCCGCGCACCCGTGCGCCACGAGCCACTGCCGCAACGCGCCGGTCACCAACGCCACCATGACGTCGTTGACCGTCCCGCCGTACACCCGCCGAACCCGGTGCACCTCCTCCACACCGAGCCGAGCCATCACCACCTGCCGACGCCGGGACGCCAGCGACACCACCGGCGACCTCCGCGCCGGCGGCCGAGCACTGCGCACCACATCGGACGCGATCCCCGCGGCCCGCACCAACCCCTTGACCCCGTCGACCACCCCGGTCCGCTGCGCCGGCACACCCACGTCCGACACGTGCTCGAACCCGTCCAGCAGCCGAAGCCCCAAGCCCACGGCCTTCATGCCGTCGCACAGCGCGTGGTGCATCTTCACCACCACCGCGAACCTGCCGCCCGGAAGACCGGTGACGACATGCACCTCCCACGGCGGCCGGTCGAGGTCGAGCGGCTGGGCCATCAGGTGCGACACCAACTCGGCGAACCCCTGCCGTCCCCGCAGGTGGTGCCCGACGACGTGGTCCTCGACGGCGAAGGAAGGATCGTCCACCCAGGAAGCACCACCGGGCGGAAGCCAGGAAAACCGGACCCGCCGCCGCAAGGCGGACACCTCAAGCGCACGTTCACACAACAGGGCCACGATGCGCGCGGGGTGCACGGGGTTGCGCGGCGAGAAGGTGGCGACCGCGCCGAGGTGCATGGGGTTGCTCGCGTCCTCCATGCAGAGGAACGCGACGTCCAACGAACTCAACTGGCTCATACGGGACCTCGCGCGTCGGGAACACCCAGGCAACCAGCCCAGGGTGACGTGCACGTGGCGCCCCCGTGACATGCCCGGCACATCCCCGCCCGATCGAGTGATCGCGGAGAGTCAGCCCAGGTAGACCCGGATCGTCGTCCCGTCGGTCCGGGTGTGCAGTCGGACCAGGTCGCACAGCAGGTTCACCAGCATCACCCCGAACCCGCCGCGCGACATCGGCCCGGGATTCCCCCGCCCCACCATCGGGTTGTCCAGCCGCCCCCGGTCCCGCACCTCGCACACCACGGCCGAACCCTCGCGCCACAGCAGCAACGTCCCCCGACCGCCACCGTGGACCACGCTGTTCGTCGCCAGCTCGTTGACCGCCAGCACCAGGTCCTCCACCCGGTCCGCGGTCAACCCGGCCTCCACCGCGTACGCGGCGACCAGCTGCCGGGCCTCCACCAGGGAGTCCACGTCGAACCGGCGGGCCACGGCGGTGGCGGGAGCGGGCGGGAGTGGCAGGTTGAAGTCCTCTGCCGTGAGGAAGGGTTCGCGGTAGCCGTGGCTGGGTCGTCGCCGCGCACCGTCCAGCACTGACGGGTGGGTGGCTTCGGCGTCGCCCAGGACGTCCGGGGCCAGCGTGCTCGCGTCGTACGGGCACAGGATCCACGCCGGGCGGTCCTCGAAGGCGGTGTTGACCAGGGCCTCGTGCTGGACGCAGGCCGGGTACTCCAACGCCGTGCGGCCCGCCCAGACCGGTTCGCCGACGATGCGGACCGGGTCGCCGCGGGCGGTGTCGGTGAACGCGGTGAGGACGCCGGGGAGGATGCGGCCCGGGTTGCGGCCGGCGGTGCGCATGTCCAGGAACTCGACCTGGTCGGCGGAACCGTTCAAGGCCTCCCGCAGGAGGTCGATGTTGTGCTGCGGCACGGCGACCAGGACCGGCTGACCCGCCGCGAGGCCGTCGCGGACGAACGGCACCGTGCCGGTGAGGAACTGCTCCGCGTCGCGGTAGAGCAGTGCCTCGTGCACGAAATCGACCACTGGGTGAACCTCCGAACGGGTGCGGTGGGAGGTCTGCCCGTTCGGCTCCTCCCTCAAACCCCGCCGCGCGGCCCCCGCTCCAGGCACACCCGCGTCGCCGGGTCCAGGCCCCGCGCCGCCTCGGCCGCGACGACCTCCGCCAGGCCCGGCGACAACGCCGTGACCTCCCGAAAGCCCAAGCGCTCGTAGTACGGGGCGTTCCACGGCACCTCCCGGAACGTCGTGAGCGTCAGCCCGGCCAGCCCGCGCCCTGTGGCCCACGTCTCCACGTGGTCGAGCAGGGCGGCGCCGATGCCGCGCCGGGCGGCGTCGGGGTGGACGCTGATCTGCTCGACGTGCGCGCGGCCGTCGACCTCCACGGCGGCGACCCAGGCGACCGGCTCGGGATCGGCGGCGACCCACACGTGGGCGTGCCGCAGGGCCTCCAGCGGCATCGGGTCGTCGTCGGCGATCTCGGGCATGCCGATGGCGCGGAACGGCTCCCCGGAGGCGATCTCGATCGCCTGGAGGAGGGGCAGCTCGTCGGGACGGGCGGGGCGCAGGTGCACGTCGGGATGATCGGCCCGCGGCGGAGCCGACCTCAACTCCTTTAACGGGCGGTGAAAGCGACTTCGACTTCCTTGGCCAGCGCGTCGAGCAGGCGTTCGGCGAACTCGGGGTCGTCCGGCTCGACCTCCAGCTCCGCGACGCTGCGGCCCGCGCCCAGGGGGCTGACGGTGAGGCTGCCGCGGCGGGTGGGGTCGGCGAGGAACTCCCACGCCAGGCGCAGGTGGTCGAGGTCGGCGGACAGCCGCACCTGGGTGAGGCGGCCCTGGTGGCGCAGGATGAGGATGTCGTCGGCCAGCCCGACCACGTCCAGCGGCGGTGGCAGCCACTCGGCGAGCCGCTGGGGTTCCACGGCCGCCGCGAACACCAGGTCGGGCAGTGCCGGGATGTCGCGTCTGTGCGTGGTCACCCGGTCGGGTTACCCGGCTCACGCCGCCGGTATGCCGAACCGTCGCGAGCGGAACTGTCGCGAGCGGAACTGTCGCGAGCGGAACCGTCGCCACCGCCGGGGAAATCGCCGCCGGGGGAGCCGTCGCCACGGGAGCCGTCGCCAGGAGAGCTGTCGCCAGGAGAGTCGTCACTGCGGGAGGCGTCGCCGCTTGAGGACGCGGTGCGCTGTTCGGGCACCACCCGGCCGGCCACCGCCGCGGCCACGTCGGGGAAGTGGGGGAACAGCCGGTCCAGGTCGGTCTTGCCGAACACGCGCCGTACGTGCGGCGGCACGGCGGCCAGCCGCAGCCACCCGCCCGCGCGCTGCGCCCGTGCCCTGGTCCGCACCAGCGCGCTCATCGCCTGCGCACCGCAGAACGCCACCCCGGACATGTCCAGGACGATCCGGTCCCGCCCCTCGGTCACCAGCCGGTCCAGCTTGTCCAGCACGCGGCGGGCGCCCGCCAGGTCCAACTCCCCGGTCGCCACCACCACCGCGCACCCGGTCCGGTGGGCCTCGACCGACAACGCCAGCATCCCCCGCCAGTCCTTTCCCCAACCGCCCGGTCCGCCGCACACCCAGTCCGCTCCACACCGCGGAGCACGTCGCGCCGCCCGGCTCACACCACCGGGCTCACGCCACCCGACAAGCACCACCGACGCCCGCGTCGTCCAGGAGGGTGAGCAGCAGCCCCTCCCGGCTCGACCACGGGCAGATCACCACCTCGTCGTGCCCGGTCGCCCGCATCAGCGTCTCGGCGACCACCGCCCCGGCGTGCGCCTGCTCAGCGCGGTGCCGGGAGATGCCGGGCAGGGCGGCGCGCTTGGCGGGCGGCATCGACGCCAGGCGCGGTATCCAGTGCCGGAGGTCGGTCACGTTCAGTGCGCGCGGCACCGCCACGCCGTCCCGCTGCGGGCGCGCCCCGACGAGCCGCGCGAGCTGCTGGAACACCTTCGAGCACCCGACCGCCCGGTGCTCGCGCACGTCCCCGAGCAGGTCGCGCACCTGCCGGCGGACGACCTTCATCGGCACCGGCCGACGGGTCAGCGCCCGCGCCCCGTACGGCAGGGACCCCACGACCGCCGGCTCCCCACCGTCACCGGCCGCGACCTCGACTGTGCCGCCGCCGATGTCGAGCACCAGCAGCGGACCCGCGCCGAACCAGCGCCGGGCCGCCAGGTAGGACAGCCGCGCCTCCTCGGTGCCGGACAGCACGTGCAGCGCCACCCCGGTCTCGGCCGCGATCTCGGCGAACACCTCGGGCGCGTTGGGCGCGTCCCGCAGCACGGAGGTGGCGTAGGGCACGATGTGCCGCACCCCGGCCCGCTCGGCGACCTCCAGCGACTCCCGCACGGCCGCGACCACCTGTTCCACGCCCTTGCGGCGCACCCGCGACACGTCGTCCAGGGCCTGGTCCAGCCGCAGCCGGACCTTGTGCTCGAGCACGGGTCGGAGCCCGTGGTCGGCGACCACGAGCAGGTGCGCGCTGAAACAGCCCACGTCCAGCACGCCGAGCTGTCTCCCGCCTTCGGACATTCCGCAACCGCCAACCGCTCGACGAGGTACCGGGGGATGCCCACGGCGACTTCGGGTGAAACCACGCTTAGTTTGCGTAGCCCTACGTAGTACTACCCGGATTGTTCACGCTCCCGCGTCGCCCGAAGGTGGGTTCCACGTGGCCGTCTGTCGTCTTCAACCCCTGCTGGGCGGCCGAGTGGAACGGAGAACCCCCGATGCGACACGATCGCTCGACCCGGCGCCGGGTCGTCACCGCCTGCCTGGCGGCGTCGGCGCTGACCCTGTCCGGGCTGACGTACGGCTACGGGTACGGCGCCGCCGCGCCCGAGGGCACGATCCGCGGCGCGAACCAGCCGGGCACGGTGGAGGGCGCCTACATCGTGGTCCTCAAGGACAGCGCCGTCGACGCGCAGCGCACCCCGGACAAGGCGAGCGACCTGGCCCGCGCGTACGGCGGCACGCTCAAGCTCACCTACACCGCCGCCCTGCGGGGCTTCTCGGTCTCGATCACCGAGGCCCGGGCCCGCAGGCTGGCCGCCGACCCGGCCGTGGACTACGTCGAGCAGGACGGCATCGCCACCGCCACCGGCACCCAGGACAACCCGACGTGGGGCCTGGACCGGGTGGACCAGAAGAACTTGCCGCTGGACAAGAAGTACAACTACCCCGGCACCGCGTCCAACGTCACCGCGTACGTGGTCGACACCGGCATCCACAAGGCGCACAGCGACTTCGGGGGCCGCGCGGTCGACGGCTACGACTTCATCGACAACGACTCGGTCGCGCAGGACTGCAACGGCCACGGCACGCACGTCGCCGGCACCATCGGCAGCGGCACATACGGGGTCGCGAAGGCCGTGAAGCTGGTCGGCGTGCGCGTGCTGAACTGCCAGGGCCAGGGCGCGTGGTCGCAGGTCATCGGCGGCATCGACTGGGTGGCCAAGAACGCGGTCAAGCCGGCCGTGGCCAACATGAGCCTGGGCGGCGGGGCCGACTCGTCCGTGGACGACGCGGTGCGGCGCGCGGTCGCCGCCGGGATCACCTTCGCCGTGGCCTCCGGCAACGACAACAAGGACGCCTGCTCCACCTCGCCGGCCCGCACCGCCGAGGCGATCACGGTCAACGCCACGGACAGTTCCGACACCCGCTCGACTTTCTCCAACTACGGGTCGTGCACGGACATCTTCGCCCCGGGCACGAGCATCACCTCGACGTGGCACAACGGCAGCACCAACACCATCTCCGGCACGTCGATGGCGACCCCGCACGTGGCCGGCGCGGCGGCCCTGTACCTGTCGGCCAACACCGCCGCCACCCCGGCCCAGGTGTCCAAGGCCCTGACCGACAACGCCACCGCCGGCGTCGTGAAGAACGCGGGCTCGGGCTCGCCGAACAAGCTGCTCTACACCGGTTTCCTCGGCGGCGGCAACCCGCCCGCGTGCTCCGGCGGCTCGAACACCGACGACGTGGCCATTCCGGACACGAACACTGCGGTCACGTCGTCCATCGCGGTGTCGAACTGCGACGGCGTCGGCACCACCTCCACGTCGGTGAAGGTGGACATCAACCACTCGTACACCGGTGACTTGGCTATCGACCTGGTTGGGCCGTCCGGTGCGGTGATTGTGCTGCGCAAGGCCGGTGGTGTGGGTTCGTCGGCGGGTGTCCACGAGACCTTCTCCGTGAACACGTCGTCGGAGAACAAGAACGGCACGTGGAAGCTGCGCGTGACCGACGTCTACTCCTACGACACCGGCACCCTCGACAGCTGGTCCATCTCCTTCTGATTTCCCTGCGATCGTGGGAGGAACCGCAAGATGAAGGCACGACTGACGGCCGCGACGGCGATCGCCGCCCTGGCCGCGCTGGGCCTGGCGCCACCGGCGTCCGCACAGGCCGAAGCCGACTACGTCCCGGCCAAGCGCCCGTTCGCCGGGAGCTTCCTGGTGTCCCTCAAGGACGTCCCGCGCACCCAGGCGCAGATCCAGTCCGAGTCCGAGGCGCTCGTCGGCCGCTACGGCGGGCGGCTCAAGTCGGTGTTCACCGTGGCCATGCGCGGTTTCCTGGTCCGCGACCTGCCCGACCGGCAGGCGCGGCGGCTCGCGGCCGACCCGGCCGTGGCGCGGGTCTACCAGGACGGCACCGCGCGGATCGCGGACACGCAGACCAACGCGACCTACGGCATCGACCGGGTGGACCAGCGCAACCTGCCGCTGGACACCAGGTACACCTACAACACCACCGCCTCCAACGTGACCACGTACGTCCTGGACACCGGAATCCGCAAGTCCCACACCGAGTTCGAAGGCCGGGCGTCCTACGGCTACGACTTCGTGGACGAGGACCCGGAGGCCCAGGACTGCAACGGCCACGGCACCCACGTGTCCGGCACGATCGGTGGCAAGACGTGGGGCGTCGCCAAGAAGACCAAGCTGGTGGCGGTGCGCATCCTGGGCTGCGGCGGCAGCGCGCCGGACTCCGACGGCGTCGAGGGCATCGAGTGGATCGCCCGCAACGCCGTCAAACCGGCCGTCGTCAACGGCAGCTTCACCTTCGACACCGCGGGCATCGGCGACGAGGCCATCGCACGTCTCAACGCGGCGGGCATCACCTTCGTGGTCGCGGCGGGCAACAGCTCCGCCGACGCCTGCAACACCGGTCCCGCGCGCAACACCAAGGTGATCGCGGTCGGCGCGACGGACAACCAGGACAACCGGGCGTCGTTCTCGAACTACGGCTCGTGCGTGGACATCTTCGCGCCCGGCAACAACATCACGTCGGCGAGCCACTCCAGCGACACCGGCAACGCCACCATGAGCGGCACGTCGATGGCGTCCCCGCACGTGGCCGGCGGCGCTGCTCTGTACCTGTCGGGGAACCCGTCCGCGTCCCCGGCCGACGTGCTGAAGGCGTTGGCGGACAACGCGACCAGCGGTGTGGTGAAGAACCCTGGGACCGGCTCGCCGAACAAGCTGTTGTACACCACCGCTTTCGGCGGCGGCACCCCGCCGACGTGCTCTGGCGGCTCGAACACCGACGACGTGGCCATTCCGGACACGAACACCGCGGTCACGTCGTCCATCGCGGTAGCCAACTGCGATGGCGTCGGCACCACCTCGACATCGGTGAAGGTGGACATCAACCACTCGTACACGGGTGATCTGTCCATTGACCTGGTCGGTCCTTCGGGTGCGGCGATTGTGCTGCGCAAGGCCGGTGGTGTGGGTTCGTCGGCGGGCGTCCACGAGACCTTCACCGTGAACACGTCGTCGGAGAACAAGAACGGCACGTGGAAGCTGCGCGTGACCGACGTGTACTCCTACGACACCGGCACCCTCGACAGCTGGTCCATCACCTTCTAGACCAACTGTCCGGTGCGGGCGGCGGGCGGCGGCTCACAAGGCCACCGCCCGCCCTTCACTGCGTGATGAACTCGTAGACCACCGCTTCCGAGCGCAGACCACCGGCGTCCAGCGAGCGCACGAACAGCCGGGCGAAGCCTCCCGGTGGTTCGACTCGTACCTCCGCCCGCCCTGCGGCATCGGCGCGGACGGTGCCGGGCTGGTCGAAGGGCGCGGGGCACACCAGTTCGTCCCAGGCGTGAACCGCGCAGGCCGGGGCCGGGGACTCCTCGTCGAAGCCGTACTCGAAACCGGCCACGTCCGGGTCGCCGCCGCCGTCGAGGACGAAGATGCCCGGTTGGTCGGCGGGGGAGGGGCCGGAGGAGGCGGGTGGGTAGTTGGGGGAGGTCACGGTCGGGTGGGGTGGGGGTGTGGTGTCGACCGTGAAGTGGCACGGCGGGGACCAGGGGCCGTCGCTGAGCCGGGCGTGCCAGGAGTAGGTGCGGCCGTGGGAGAACGTGCCGGGCATCGACGTCCACGCGCCGCCGGCCGGGTCCACCGGCACGCCGGGGCGTTCGGTGCGGTCGCGCGGGTCGTCCCGGGGCCACAGCGCGAAGTCCACGGTCTGGTGCGGCTCGGGTTCGGCCACGCGGACCGCGAGCCGGTCGGCGTGCGCGTGCAGGGTGGCGTCGCAGGGCCGGCCGCCGTTGCGCGGGTCCACGATGGACGCGGACGCGGCGGCCGTCGTCGCCAGGAGCAGGGCGACGACGGCCGGTACTGCGAGGAGTCTTCGCATGGGGGGTCTCCTGGTGCGGGCTCGCGAGGTCCGCACAGGTTCGCACGCGTGATCGTTTCCCCGATCGGGCGATCAGCGCTGGTACTCCTCCCAAGTCTCCTTGGGAGTGACCACCGGCCCGTCGTCGGGACCGCGGTTGGCCAGGCCGTTGTAGCCCAGGTAGTAGTCGCCGGCCTGGTGCTGGGCGGCCGTGGACAGGTCCGGGTCGGCCAGGGCGATGGCGTGGATGTGGTAGTCGAAGCCCTGGGCGGGCGTGCGGATCCAGGCCGCGAACCCGACCTGCCGCAACACGCGGGCCACGGTGGTCCGGGTCGTGGAGGTCATGCCGGACACGGAGATGTCGAGCGCGCCGCCGCCGTCGTGGGTGCCGGCCGAGCCGGGGTTGCTGGTGTTGTAGGAGCCCTGGGTGATGCCGAGCGTGCGCCCCAGCAGGCGCTCGGCCTCGACCAGCATGGCCTTGGTGCGGGTGTTCATGGTGGCGCTGTGGTAGGTCGTGCGGCTGCCCGCCGAGACCAGGCGCGTGACGGTGTAGCGGTTCTCGCCGAGCTTCTGGATGGACGTCGGTCCGGGGAAGCCAGAGGCGTCGAGGCCCGTGTAGCCCAGGGAGCGCTGGTAGGCGGCGTAGGCGTCAACAGTACGGGTGCCGAAGTGGCCGTCCACGTAGGTGGAGGGCAGCAGGCCCTTGGCGCTGAGTGCCCGTTCGACCTGGAGCACGCTCTCGCCGCTGCCGGGCGTGATGGCGGAGTCGGCCCGCCGCGGATCGATCTGCGCCGCCTTGAGCACGGCCTCCATGTTCACGACGGGCAGCGCGGCGCCCGCGGGCATTGGCGCGACGAGCACCGCCGCGAGCACGCCGAGCGCCACCGCGATCTTCTTGAACACGCTCACCTCCACCGGTTGTCAGGAGCAACCAACTGGTGCCCCAGTCAAGCGCGACGGGTCGGTGTTTGGCAATGGTTGACTTCAGGTGAACGAAGTTGGTTGAGAATTCACGCCTCCGGGTCGGTCCACGGCCCTTCGGGGTGGTCCGCGCGGTCGAGCCACAGCCGCGGCTGGAGGTCGTCGAGGTCGTCGGGGAACCCCTCCTCACCGGGGAAGCGCCCCTCCCGGTCCGGCCACAGGCACTGGAGGAACGGCACGTCCGGGGTGTCGCGGTAGAAGCGGAGGGCGGTGCCGAAGAACACCGGCCGCCACTCCTCGCGGACGTCGGCGAACAACACCCGGTACCCGCCGTCCAGGACACCCTCGACGCGGTCCCCGGCCGCGGGCGCGCGACCGGCCCGCACTTCCTCGCCGACGGCGTTGAGCATCGCGTGCATCTCCGCCGTGTCCAGCCCGAACATCGCGACCTCGGGCACGCGGAACGTGTGCCACAGGCCCGCGGTGAACGCCCAGCCCGCGCTGATGTCGTCCTCGGGGATCATGATCACGCCCCAGCCGTGTCGGCGGACGTCCTCGGCGAGCTTCCGGTCCACGGCGTTCACCCGGACAGGCTAGTCGGTGCGGTCGCCCGGTTCCGGTCACGCCGCCGGCACGACATTGCTACGGTTGCCCCCCGATGGAGCAACGCCTGCGGTGACAGGGGGACGACAGTGCCGGATCGCAGGGCACGGCTGGACGACGCCATCCGTTCCTTCCAGGAACAGGCGGGCAAGGTCGCCCAGATCAAGGACAAGCTGGCCGAGCTGCGCGGGCAGGCGCGCAACGGGGACGGGTCGGTCGTGGTGACCGTGGCGCCGTCCGGCGCGGTGCTGGGGTTGCAGCTCACGCCCAACGCCATGCGGATGAGCCACACCCAACTCCAGCAGGAGATCCTGAGCACCATCCGCCAGGCCACGCAGAACGCGGCGCAGGCGTTGCAGGACACCGTCGGCCCGGTCCTCGGGGACAAGGCCGCGCAGTTCCAGGAAGCGTTCAGCGCCCACTCGCCGATCCAGCCGCTGGGTCCGGAGCCGGTGACCAACGTCCCACCGAACGCCCCGCAGCAGATGCCGCCCCGACAGCCACCGCAGATGCCTCCGCCGCAGCCGCCCGCGGGGCCGCCGCAGCCGGGTTGGCAGCAGAACCGGACGAGCGGACCGCCGGTCACGCGGAACCGACCGCCCGCTCCGGAAGTCGGAGACGACGACGAGGGCTTCGGATCGATCTTGAGGTGACGGGGGACGGGGACAAGTGACCGGCTACGACGTCGACAGCGGCGCACTGCTCGCGCACAGCAGGGGCTCGCAGGAGGCCGCGGACAACTTCGGCCAGCTCGCCACGCTGCTGGAGCAGGCGCGGGTGTCCGACGACTGCTTCGGCCCGCTGGGCGAGCTGATGGCGTTCAAGTACTTCGACAGCCTCCAGGAATGCCAGGACATGGCCGACAAGGCCAAGACCTTCATGGAGGGCGTCGCCGAGCGCGCCGAGCAGACCGCGCAGACCTACCTCGAGGTGGAAGACCTCATCCGGTCGGCGTTCAGCGACCTGGACAAGGGCATGAGCGGCCCGGGTGGTCTCGGTGGGCTCAACAGCGCCGGCGCGAGCAAGAGCAAGGGGTTCCTGGAGCAGCACGCCGGGTACGGCAGCTCCTGGGTGAGCACGTCCGGCGACATCGCCCGCGCGAGCAGCCCGCCGGACGTCGCGATCGCCGCGGTCAACGCGCGCATGGAGCAGCTCCAGCTGGTCATGAGCCCCGGCCAGTCGTTCATCGACAACGGCCTGGGCTTCCTGATCGGCCTGGTGATCAGCCCGATCGTGGAGTTCGTGCTGGAACCGGCCATCGGCGACCCCGAGCAGATGCGCAGCACCGCGCAGGGCTGGTCGAAGGTCGCCGAGTGGCTCGACCAGGCCGGCGAGCACGAGCGCAACCGCGCCCAGTCCACCGCCGAGGCGTGGAAGGGGCAGGCCGGCGACAAGTTCCGGCAGCAGATGGGCGAGTTCGCCGAGGGCGCCAAGGCCTTCGCGAACGAGATCCGCAACGTCCAGCAGATCCTGGAGATCGCGGCCGACCTGTTCGACGCGTTCGTCGAGATCTGCATCGACATCCTCCAGGAACTCGTGATGGGCCTCATCATCGAGTGGCTGGCGGCGATCGCCGCGTCCTGGATCACCGCGGGCGGCTCGCTGGGCGCGGCGGGCGCGATGACCACCGCGCAGGTGTCCATCGCGGGCGGCCGGCTCGGCATGAAGGTCAGCCAGTTGCTGCGCAAGCTGATGCCGCTGATCAAGCGCCTGGAGGACATGCTCCAGAAGCTGCGCAAGGGTCCGCTGAAGAAGCTGGTCGAGCAGGCCGAGGGGCTGCGCGACGGCAACATGGCGCAGAAGTGGCTGGCCCGCCAGATCGACGCCAACCCGCTGGCCAAGATCGTCACCAAGGCCGACGCGTCGCCGCAGGTGGTGAACGGTGTCGAGGAGGCCGCGACGATGGCGTCCAAGACCGGCAACCGGTTCGCGGCCCGCTACGGCGTGGACGGCGACGGCGCCAACGCGCTGACCACCAACCTCGCCGAGGCCGGCCTGCGCATGGCGGGTCTGAGCGGCACCACCCACGTGCCCACCGCCGTCACCAACGGCATCATGGAGAACGCGCCGGGCCTGGCGATGGAGCAGGGCATCAAGTACGGCTACAACAAGGCGCAGGACCCGTCGTCGGACGAGGACCGGCAGGACGCCATGAACCGCGGATTCGAGTACGAGTAGCCCGATGAGCAACTTCAGCGCCGCACCCGGAGCCGGGCTGGTGTCCCGGCTCCGGGTGTGCCGCCCCGGCGAGCACCTGCTGTGGGCGACCGCACGCAGCGCCTTCTACCTCGACGTGGAAGGCCTGGACGAGGTCGGCAAGCCCCGCAAGTCGCTGCTCGGCCGGGGTGCCCGCGCGATGGGGCGGGGCGTCGGCGAGTTCGCGCTGGAGTTCGCGGGCTCGCTCGTGTTCGGCGGCGGCGATTCCAGCAGCGAGGGCAACAGCAAGCCCGTCGCCGACCACCTGGTGTTCGGGCCGGGCCCGGGGTGCCTCGCGCACCAGGCCGTGCCCGCAGTCGGCACTCCGGGGCAGCGGCAGGGCACGGTGTGGACGCTCACCTCGCAGCGGCTCGTGGTGTCGCGGGTGGTCGTGGCGGCGGCCGAGCCGGAGCCGGAGAAGTCGTTGCTGGGCAAGACGATGAGCTTCGGCAAGAGCGTGGTCGACTTCGGCGTGGACGTGGCCAAGATCGTCGCCGGCAGCTACCACGACTACGGGCGCAACAAGTCCGGCGAGCCGGTGGCGGTGCCGGAGATGGCGCAGGCGCACGAGTTCCCGCGCGGGCAGATCGCGGCCGTGGTGCCCTCGGACCGCAAGGGCAAGCCCTGCCTTCGAGTGTCCTTTGTGGATGGTTCAGGGGTGGATTTCGTGTTCCCGCAGCCGGAGATGGTGCACCGCGCGGTCGAGTTGACGAACGGCGCGCGATGACCGGGCCGTTCGGCGTGGACGACGAGGTCGTCGAGCGCGAGCTGACCCAGTTCTGGCTGGCCCCGGGCGAGCGGCTGCTGCTGGGCCTGCCCCCGGTCGAGGCGTGGGTGGCGGCCCGCGTCGGGGCCGAGGTGCACGTGCCGTTCCGCGCGGTCGGCGAGCGGCCGGAGCTGGACCTGGGCAAGGAGCACTGGCCGCTGCCGACCGAGCACGTCACCGCGCAGCCCGACGTGGACTGGGTGGACGACCGGACGGTCGGCTACTTCGTCCTGGCACGGCAGCTGTCCGACACGGCCGTCCGCCTCGCCGACCACTTCGCCCACTCCCGGGGCCAGGCGCGGTTGGCGGCGAGCGACCGGCGGGTGGCGGTGGTGTACCCGACGAAGCTGCTGTCCCACGACCCGCCGTCGGTGTTCACGACCTTCGCCGAGGTCCCGGCCGGGCAGGTGGCGGGCCTGGACGCGGTGTTCGTGGGCAACACCCTGGGCGAGCCGCCGGTGGTGCGGTTGTCCTTTGTGGACGGCTCGGTGCTGCACGTGCGCGACCCGTACGCCGGGCAGAAGGTGCAGCGGGCGCTCGCTCGGGCCGCCGGCCGCTGAACACCCGGTCACCGGAGAGCGGCGATCACCTGCCGTACTGCCTCTTCGGGTGGGACGACGGCCGAGTCCAGCACCAGGTGCGGCTCGTCCCAGTCCTCCCACAGCGACTTCATCCGCAGCACGTGCTCCCACGACACCGTGGCGTGCCACCCGGGTATGCCCCGCGACCGCCCCTCCACCCGCGCCCGCTGCACGGATTCGTCCGAGCACACGCACTCGACGCCCACGAACGTCCCGCCCAGGTTTTCGGTGACCTCCCGCCACCGCCGCCGCGTCTCCCGCCGGTGCCCGGTGGCGTCCACGACCACGTCCAGCCCGAGCTGGAGCTGCCGCGCCACCGAGGCCGTGATCACGGTCTCGGCCAGGGGTTGGGTGTTGTCGGTGCGCAGCGCCCCGAACGGCACCAGCGCGCCGAGCTGCCAGTCCATCGAGAACACGGGCGCGCGCAGGTGCCGCGCCACCGCTTCCGCGAGCGTGCTCTTGCCCGTCCCCGGCACGCCCGCCACCAGCACCGCCGTCCCGGGGTCCGCCACGGGCCGCAACGCGGCGTACTGCGCGTGCGCCCGGTCGGCCATGACCTCCTGGAGCACGACCCGCGCGCGTTCCAGGTCGGGCGCCGCCGACAGCACCAGGTGCTCCGGCCGCACCACCACGTCACCCAGCCGTTCGGACTCCCGTGCCGCCACCTCGGCGTCGGGCGGCGCGTCGCCGAGACCGAGTCGGCGGGCCAGTTCGGTCGCGATGTCAGGGACCATCCGGCGACGCTAGCCAGCGGTCGACGACGGTCGTCAGGGTGTCCAGGGGTACGGCGCCGTTGGTGAGCACGTGGTGGTGGAAGTCGCGGAGGTCGAAGCGCGCTCCCAGGGTTCGCTGGGCGCGCGAGCGCAGCTCCTCGACGTGCAGGCGGCCCACCAGGTACGCCGTCGCCTGGCCGGGCCACGCGATGTACCGGTCGACCTCGTTGCGCACGTTGGCCTCCGACAGCGCCGAGCCGTCGCGCAGGAACGCCAGCGCCCGGTCGCGGGACCAGCCGAAGTGGTGCATCCCGGTGTCCACGACCAGCCGGCACGCGCGCCACGCGTCGAACGACAGCATGCCCATCCTGGCCAGGTCGTCGGTGTACAGGCCCATCTCGTCGGCCAGGCGCTCGGCGTACAGGCCCCAGCCCTCGGCGTGCGCGGCCACGTAGGTGAAGCGCCGGAACGCCGGCAGGTCGTCCAGCGACTGCGCGAGCGCGATCTGGAGGTGGTGGCCGGGCACGCTCTCGTGGAACGCCAGCGCCTCGTACTCGTAGCGCGGGCGGGATCGCGGGTCGTGCGTGTTCACCACGTGCGCGCCGGGGCGGGAGCCGTCTTCGGCGGCGGCCAGGTAGTAGGCGAGGGTCGAGTTCTCCGCCTCGACCGCGTGCATCGGCACGACCTCGCACGGCGCGATCGCGTACGGGTGGAACCAGCCCGGCAGCGCGGCCTCCGCCCGGCGCAGGGCGGTGGTGGCGGTGTCCACGATCTGCTCGGCGGTGTCGAAGCGCAGGGAGACGTCCTCGCGCAGCCGGCGCAGCACCTCGGTGACGTCGTGCGTGCCGAACACGCGCTCGCCCAGCGCGGCGAACTCGTCCCGCAGCCGTTCCAGCTGGTCCAAGCCGATCCGGTGGAGCTGTTCGGGGCTCAGCGACGTCGAGGTGTGCGAGCGGGTGGCCGCCGCGTAGGCCGCCTCGCCGCCGGGGACGTGGCAGAGGCCCACGCGGTCGTCGTCGCGCCCGGAGAGGCCGGCCAGGGTGTCGGTGAACCGGGCCACGGCCGGCCGCACGGTCCGCGTGACCTCCGCCGCCACCCGGTCCAGCCGGTCGGGGTCACCGGCGGCGGGCCGCAGGAACGGGTCCTCGCCGGGCGGCGAGGCCAGGTAGGCGCGCAGTTGCCGCACGGCCTGCCGCACGCCCGTGGCGGTCGAGTGCCGGCCCTCGCGGTCGGCCTGCTGGTAGCGGGCGCTCAGGGCGTCGAAGTAGCCGTCGAGGGCGGCCAGCCGCCGCAGGTAGGTCGCGAAGCCCTCCTCGTCGCGCGGCCGGACGGTCGGCACGGTGGCGAACACCGCGTTCTGGAGGCCGGCGAACGTGGCGGTCACGCCCACCTCGAACGCGCCCACGCCGAACCCCGCCGCCAGCTCGGCCCGCTGGTCGGTCAGCAGCCGGTCCAGCATGTGGCGGGTGACCGGGTCCTGCGGCCCGGTGCCCGGCGGGAGCGCGTCCAGCCTGGCCCGGAAGCCGGCGAGCCGGTCCAGGCGCGCCCCGTCGGCCGCCCGGCTGGGGTCGGGCACCGCGTCGTCGTGGCCGGGCACGCCGAACGCCGTGGCGCCGAACGGGTCGAACGCGAGCAGGTCCGCGAAGTAGTCCGCCGAGAGGGCCGCGAGGTCGGTCACCGTGCTCCTTCCGCCTCCTGCCGGTCTAGTGCCTGGCCACCCCTCCGCGCATCCCTCGATGGGGTGAGTCTCGGTGGGGGTGGGGCGGGGAGCGGGTAGCCCTTCGCGGGAGTGTCCACGCCGGACACTCGCGGCAAGCGAGGAGGGTGTCACGATGGGCATCGGCGACAAGTTCGACGAGCTGAAGGACAAGGCCAAGGACGCGCTCGGGCAGCACGGCGACAAGGCCGAGCAGGGCATCGACAAGGCCGGCGGCTTCGTGGACGAGAAGACCGGCGGTCAGCACTCCGAGCGGATCCAGCAGGGCGCAGACAAGGCCAAGGAGGGCATGCGCAACTTCGGCGAGCAGCCGTAACAGGCGCGACTCCGGCGAAGGAAGCGTGACGAACGGGGCCGTCCGACAAGCGGGCGGCCCCGTTGACGCGTGCGCTGTTACAGCCGCGCCGCCAGCAGTTGCTTGCCCTGCTCGGCGCCCTTGCGGCTCTCGCCCTGCGCCCGGCGGAAGAACTCCGCCAATTCGCTGTCACCGGCGCGCTCGGCGTCGGCGATGTAGGTCTCCAGTCGCAGGGCGTTGCTCAGGCACGCCTCGACGAACCAGATGATGTTGTAGTCCTTGTCCTTGGTACCGGTCACCTGGCCGGTCTCCTGGGTGGTGGACACCTGTCCTCCTTCCGAACCGACTGCGTCCACCCAGGGGTTACCCGCGAATAAGTGCCGTACCCCTACGGATCACGTCCCTGATTGTTCCCGCCCGGGTGTCACCCGACAGTGGGCTTGCCGCCCCGACCCCTGCCGGGGTGGTTGTCCGCCTGGAAGGGAAGCACAGTGAAACGACCACGTCCCAGGGGCCTCGCGCCCCTCGTCGCGGCGGCCATGCTGCTACCGCTCCTGCCCCTGGCGGGAGCCTCCGCCGCGGGCACCGCGCCGGCCGCCACCCCCGAGGGTGACACGGTTCCCACCCGATCGGACGCCGGCGCGTTGTTCCACAACGGCCAGGACGCCACCGTCGACGAGTTCCCCGCCATCATCGCCGGCCTGCGCGAGGGCGGCTCGCGCCCCCAGGGCCAGTCGTGCACCGGCTCGGTCGTCGCGCCCCGCAAGGTCCTCACCGCCGCGCACTGCGCCGACGCCGCCGGCGAGAAGAGCTTCCTGTACGGCCTGGACGACCTCAACGTCGCGGGCGGCTTCCGCACGAAGGTCGTCGAGTACAAGAAGCACCCGAAGTACGTGAACTTCGACCAGGGCTACGACGTGGCGGTGGTGACCGTCGCCGACGACATCCCGGTGCGCGGCGGCAAGTACGCCCAGTTCGCGACCTCGGCCGATTCGGGCCTGGCGGTGCCCGGCAAGAGCGGCCTGGGCTTCGGCTACGGCAAGAAGGACTTCGACGACGCTTCGCGCGACGTCACGCTGGACAAGGCGACCCTGCCGATCGTCAACGGCGACACCCAGTGCCAGGGGGTGGGCGCGGGCTTCAAGTCGGCGACCATGATCTGCGCCGGGTACTCGGACGGCCGCGTGACCATCCTGCCCGGTGACAGCGGTGGGCCGCTGATCGTGGACGGCAAGATCGTCGGGGTCGCGTCGTGGAGTCGCAGCGACTTCAAGTGGTACAGCGTGTACGGGCGGCTGACCAACGAGATGGGCGACTGGGTCAAGCAGGAGGTCGGCACTCCCCAGTCCGACTTCACGCTGGGCGTCTCGCCCGCTTCGCTGAAGGTCGCGGCCGGCAAGTACGGGTCCACGACGGTGACGTCGGTGGCTGGTCCGGGTGGTCCGGAGCAGGTGACGTTGTCGGCGTCGGGGTTGCCTTCGGGTGCGAAGGCGGTGTTCCAGCCGTCGTCGGTGCAGACGGGTTCGAACGCGAAGTTGACTGTCGAGACGGCTTCCACGACCCCCGCGGGCACGTATTCGGTCACGGTGACCGGGACGTCGTCGTCCGGGAAGACCGCCAACGCCACTTTGTCGCTGACGGTGGAGAACGGCACGCCTCCGGTCGGTGACGTGAAGGTGGCCGTGTCGCCGTCGTCCGGCACCGTCCAGCAGGGCTTCTTCGCCCAGTTCTCGGTGACCGCGTCCGGAGGGACGGGCAACCTGGTCCTGTCGGCGTCCGGCCAGCCGGCGGGCGCGCAGGTGCAGTTCAACCCGACCACCATCCCGCAGGGCGGGAACAGCGGTGTGTTCCTGACCACGAACTTCCAGACCCCGCCCGGCACCTACCAGGTGACGATCAAGGCAACCGCGGCAGACGGCAAGACCGGCACCGCGACCTACACCCTGACGATCACCCCGTGGGGCACGCAGGGCATGAAGACGGCCTGACCGGCCACACGCTCACCCCTGGTCCTCGGCCCCCGCCGGGGACCAGGTCTTTCTCAGGGCAGTTCCGCCCACACCGTCTTGCCGGTCGCCGTGGGTCTGGTGCCCCACTCGCGGCTCAGGGCGGCGATGATGATCAGCCCCCTGCCTCTCGCCGAGTCGACCTCGATGGGTCTAGGGGACGGTTGGGTCGGGGACGAGTCGGACACCTCGATCCGCACACCGCCGCTCCGCGTCCGGCTGACGCTCAGCTCCACAGGCCCCGTGGCGTGGTCCACCGCGTTCGACACCATCTCCGTGACCACCAGCGCGGCGTCCTCGGCCACGTCGGGCGCCACGCCCCACGCCGCCACCGCCTCGCCCACGATGCGTCGGGCCTGCGCGGACGCGCCGGCGGTCGCGGGCAGCGTCACGGCCACCGGCGTCGCTGGCTCGTTGCGCACAATCCGCTCCCCTTGATCGGCCGTTACCGCATCGTCGCACATTCCTCCCTTGGACCACCCAGTGGTCGCGTCGACTTGCCGCGTGCTGCACGATCTGTAGCGGCACGGCACCCGTCGTGCGGGAAGGCGCGGACGCGATGGACTTGCAGGTGCGCAGTGAGGTGCGCGGCGGCTGGACGGTCGTCGCGGTGACGGGCGAGCTGGACGCGGACACCGTGCCCGTGCTCTCCGACCACCTCGAGGAGACTCCGGGACAGCGGATGGTGGTGGACCTCAGCGGCGTGCCGTTCATGGACACCACGGGCCTCTCCCTGATGCTCGACTGGCACCGCCGCCTCGACACGGCCGGCGGCCAGTTCCGCATGGCCTCGCTCCAACCATCCGTGCAGAAGCTGTTCCGCCTCACCGAGCTGGCCGAGTTCATGCACATCCACGACACAGTCGACGAGGCCACCACGCAGGCCTAGACAGGCACAGGCGAAGCACCCTTCCGCGCGCACTGCACCTTCCGGCGAAGCCGACGAGCAGGCAGCCCTCCAGCCACACCGGGTGGCAGTCCCCACCCTCGCCGGGTGGCAGTCCCCGGCCTTGCCGAGTGGGCAGTCCGCCGGGGAGGACACAACTCAACTTGGGCTTCTTGCTTGTGTCATCCCCGTATGGCCTGCCCGA
>NZ_JBBEGC010000124.1:0-20941 GCF_037401995.1 Saccharothrix sp. CCNWYY140 | reverse complement strand
TTCGGGCAGGCCATACGGGGATGACACAAGCAAGAAGCCCAGGCAGAGGTGTGCCGTGCGGCAGCTTCATGAAAAGCCTCGCGTGCGGCGGGTGGGTGGAGGCAGCCTCGTGCGGTGGGTGCGTGGCCGTGTCTTCTGGGGGCGTGCGGGGTTAGCGGCGGCGGCCGGCTTTGAGAGGGGCTACGTCGGCGCCGTCGTGGGAGCTGCGGCATTCGTCTGGGGTTACGGCCTCTACCGCGAGGGTCAGCATGCCCTTGACGCCGGTGTAGATGGACTCGCCCCTCGACGCCAGGGAGGTGTGCACTCGGTTCGAGTCGGAGAAGTCGCGTTCGTCCTTCGTGCGCTTCTTCCCCACCTCCTCCGGCTTGGTGGCGCTGCGGAGGTTGACCTCCAGCCACGCCGCTACCTCGGCGGGGGTCGTCAGGACCTCTTCCGGGGTGCGTTCCAGGCGGTCCTGGCGTGGGGAGGCGTGGTCGAGGGAGGTGTGTTCGACGTAGGCGTGCCAGTGGGTGTTGCGCATCGACCACGTCTGTTCGATCGGCCAGTCGTCCTCCGTGCCCATGTGCTCATCTTGCCAGGGTCCGCACATCGAGTGTGTGGTCCACCCCCACCGCGTCCGCCAGGCGTCGGTCGTGCGTGACCAGCAGCAGGGTGCCCTCGTAGGTGTCCAGGGCCTGTTCCAACTGCTCGATGGCCGGGACGTCGAGGTGGTTGGTCGGTTCGTCCAGCACCAGGCACGTGGTGCCCCTGGCCTGGAGGACGGCCAAGCCGGCCCTCGTGCGCTCGCCGGGGGACAGGGAACGTGCCGGGCGCAGGACCGCGTCGGCGCCTACCCGGAACTTGGCGAGGAGGGTGCGGACCTCGACCTCCGGTAGGCCGGTGGCTTCGGCCACGACCTCCAGTGGGGTGCGGTCGGTGGTGAAGGACTCGCGGACCTGGTCCACCTCGCCCACGACGACCGTCGCGCCCTGGCTGCGGTCTCCGCTGCGGAGTGGGAGTCGGCCCAGCAGGGCTGCCAGGAGGGTGCTCTTGCCGGAGCCGTTGGGGCCGGTGATGCGCCAGCGCTCCCCCGCGCCGATGGTGAGGTCGATCGGGCCCAGGGTGACCTCGCCGCGCTCGACCACGGCGTCGCGGAGGGTGAAGGCGATCTGGCTGCCCCTACCCGCCGACGGGAGGGTCAGGCGCAGTTCCCACGGCTCGCGGGGTTCCTCGACCTCCCCCAAGCGGGCCAGGGCACGGTCCACAGTGGACGCTTTGGCGGCCGTGTTCTCCGCGCCCTGCTTGCGGTGGGCCTTGATGTTCTTGTCGGGCTCGTCGGACTTCGCGTTGCGGCGCACGCCCGCGCGGGACCACTCGCGGACCTCGCGGGAGCGTTGGACGAGGGCGTCGCGCTTGGCCGCGTACGTCTCGTACTCCTCGCGGGCGCGGCGCCTGGCCGTGGCCTGTTCCGCCTCGTAGGCGTCCCAGCCGCCGCCGAAGACCGTGAGGCGGTGCGTGAACTCGTCCAACTCGGCGACGTGGGTGGTGGTCCGGGCGAGGAACTCGCGGTCGTGGCTGACCAGGACCATGCCCGCCGGGCTGGCCAGGACGTGGGACTCCAGCAGGTCCAGGCCCGCCGCGTCGAGGTCGTTGGTCGGCTCGTCGAGCAGCAGGAAGTCCGCGCGCGCCAGCAGCACCGACGCCAGCCGCAGCCGGGCCGACTGGCCGCCGGAGAGGGTCCGGTGCTCGTCGAGCAGGTCGGCGGGCAGGCCGAGCCGGTCGCACACCTCGTCCGCGCGGTCGTCGAAGTCGGCCGCGCCGATGGCGGTCCACGCGTCGAACGCCCGCGCGTACTCGTCGTCCGCGCCCGGTCCGCCCTCGGCCAGCGCATGTGTCGCGGCCTCGAACCGGTGCACGGCCTCGGCGACGCCGGTGCGGCGGGCGAGGTGTGCGCGCAGGGACTCGCCGGGCCGGACGGTCGTCTCCTGGGTCAGGAACGCGACGCTCCCGCTCGCTGTGACGGACCCCTCGTCCGGCTTCAGCTCCCCGGCGAGCACGCGCAGCAGGGTGGACTTGCCGACGCCGTTGGGCGCGCTCAGTCCTACGCGGTGACCGGGGTGGACATCGAGAGCTACCTCCTGGAGCACGGTCCGGGGACCGAACGACAGCGTGACGTTCCGGGCTGCCAGTACGGACACGCCCCCGATCGTCGCAGGATCCCCGGTGATCAGCACCTCAGTTTCCGACCACCCTAGTTGCCAGTAGATTGCAACTACCAGAAGGTTGCAACGAGGGGATGTCATGGCGAAGTACGTCCTGCCCGACCTGGACTACGACTACGGCGACCTGGAGCCGGCGATCATCGGGGAGATCAACGAGCTGCACCACTCCAAGCACCACCTCGCCTACGTGAAGGGCGCGAACGACACGCTGGAGCAGATCGACGAGGCCCGCGACAAGGGCACCTTCGGCTCGATCGTCGGCCTGGAGACCACGCTCGCGTTCCACCTCGCCGGGCACGCGCTGCACCAGGTCTGGTGGAAGAACCTGTCCCCCAACGGCGGCGACAAGCCGACCGGGGAGCTGGCGGCGGCGATCGACGAGCACTTCGGGTCGTTCGACGGGCTGCGCGCCCAGCTGACGGCGGCGTCGTCGTCGATCCAGGGGTCGGGCTGGGGCATCCTCGCGTGGGAGCCGGTCGGGCAGCGGCTGATCACCCAGCAGCTCAAGGACCACCACTCCAACCTGTCGATCGCCACCACGCCGCTGCTGGTCTTCGACATCTGGGAGCACGCGTACTACCTCCAGTACCGGAACCTGAAGGCGGACTACATCTCCGCGCTGTGGAACGTCGTGAACTGGGACGACGTGAACGCCCGCTTCGAGGCCGCGCGCGCCGGCAAGAACGGCTTGCAGCTGCCCTGAGCCCCCGGCGGCGGATGCTCCGACAAGCCCACCGCCGGACACGACGAGGCCCCGCTCCCCGGCGGTACGACCGGGAGGCGGGGCCTCGTCTGTTCCCGAACTGACTGCCGCTCCCACCACGAAGCGACGAGACTTAGGTTAGCCTAACTTCGCCTTGAGGGGAAGTCCGTCGCACGAACCCTCGCGCCACCAGCTCCACGACGACGGCAATCGCCGCCGCCTCCACCGCGAGCAGCCCCACCAGCACGACCAGCTGCAACGCCCCGGCCTGCCACACCGGCGCACCGCCCAGCAACATCCCCACGAAAGCACCCGGAAGTGTGACCAGCCCCACCGTCCGGGTCTGGTCCAACGCGGGCAACAACGCCTCCCCGGCCGGCCCACGCACCAACTCCCGCACCGCCACCGCCTCGGTGAACCCGAGGGCGAGAGCGGCCTCGAACTCCCCGTGCCGGTCCCGCAGGGTGTCCAGCGCCCGCCGCACGGACAACGTCGTCGCCGTCATCGCGCCACCGATGAGGATGCCGCCCACCGGCACCAGCGCGATCCCCTCCACCGGCACCAACCCGCTCACCACCATCGCGCCGATCGCCGGCACCGTCCCGGCCAGGACCGCCACCCCGACCCACACCCCGCGCCACCCGGTCTTCGTCCGCGCCGCCGACGTCCCGGTCGCCACCGCGGCCATCACCACCAGGAACCCGAAGGTCAACGGCAACGACGCCAACACCCCGGTGACCACCGCCGACACGACGGCGAGCTGCACAGCCGCGCGGGCGGCGGCCGTGACCACCGGCCGGGGCGAGGCCAGCCGAGCCCACCACAACACCGCACCGGCCGCCCCGGTGAAGAACACGCAGATGACGAGCAGCCGCACCCAGTCCGTCGCGATGACCACGGGGTGATCTCACCCGATAATCCGACCGTCGGCACGCAGCGGGAGGTGTGGGGATGGGCGACCGGTCGAAGTCCGCGTTACGCCTGGCGGTCATCGCCTTGGGTCTGGCCAGCTGGTACCTGGCCCGCCGACCTCCCACCCCGCCTCACGAACAGCCGCCCGCGGTCCCGCACCCGGAACCGCCCGCCGAGCCACCGGCCGGAGGCCGCACCGACTTCGTCCGCCGCTGGGTCCGACCGCTGTCCGTGCTCGCGGTGGTCCTCATCGCGACCTCCGTGCTGCTGTGGCCGGAGGGGTTCACCTGGCAACGGCCCGAGGCGCCGCGGGGCGGGCTGATGATCCTGGTGGACGACGACCGGGATGCGCTGGTCCAGTCGGTTCCAGTGGAGGTGGCGGTCACCGTCGACATGTGGAACACGGGTTTTGCCGGGTTGAGCGCCCTGTCCGTCGACTTGACGACCACCGCGCCCACGGTCGACCTGCACTGGTTCGTGGTGGTGTCCGGGCAGTACGCGGTACCTCCTGATGCCGACCTCAACGCCTTCTGCATGACGCCATCTGCTCGGCGTGTGGGCGACGTGGTGAAGTGCGGCGACGACGCCTTCTGGGGCACCGGTGTCGAGTACCGCGTCGGCGGCCGGATCGGAGCGGTCAACGGCGACGGGGTCCACCAGATCTGGGACCACGCCGCTTACGACGACGGATCCGCAACCACCATCACCGGTCGGAGCGTGGCCAACGGCGGGGAGAACCGGCTCCGGGTGCAAATCCCCATCGCCACGCCCGAACCCGCCCGGATCGGCGCCTCGGTCCACTACTCGTACGCACCGGTTGCCGGTGGTGCGGGCAGTCCCACGGCCAACCCCGTGGTGGTGCGGCAGCTGACGAACGACGATCGGCCGCGTTTCGCGCCCTTCGCCGACCTCGTGTCCGGCCAACCCCTCGACCACCCGAAGATCACGACGTTCACCTTCACGCCACCCCGACCGGACGGACCGTGGCAACTCCAGTGGGCGTCACCCGCTCCCGACCGGCCCGACCGGCTCACCTGGACGGAACCCGGCGGGCTCGGGCGGCTGTCGTACCAGGTCGTCGACCCGTTCACCCAGAACTCCCTGTCCCAGCGGGCGTTCCTGGCCGGTGTCGCGATCTCCTTGGCTTCGGCGGCCCTCCTGCTGCTGGTCGAGCAGTACCTGGCCCACCGCGGGCTCAGACGCGGGAGCGCCGCCGCAGGCCGAGTCGGTAGGTCGGCAGGGTCAGGCCGCCGCGCCGCGCCAGCACGAACCCGCCCACCAAGGCCGCCACGATGGACACCACGCCGCCGACCACCAGGGGCGCGCGGGGGGTGAAGTGTTCGGCCAGCCAGCCCATCACCGGGCCGCCGATGGGGTTGCCGCCGAGGAAGACCAGCATGTACAGGCCCATCACGCGGCCCCGCATGGCCGGGCTCACGGCCAGTTGGACGGTGGCGTTCGCGGTGGTCGTGAAGGTCATCATCGCGATGCCCACCGGGATCAGCAGGGCGCCGGTCAGCCACAGCGACGGCATCAGGCCCGCGGTGATCTCCAGCGCGCCGAACGCCAGTGCGCCGATGATCAACAGGCGCAGCCGGGGCTTGCCGCGGGCGCTCCGGCGGGCCGCCAGGGTTGCGCCGGCCAGGGTGCCGACCGCCAGCAAGGTCGAGAGCAGGCCGTAGGCGTCGGCGTCGCCGCCGAAGGTGTTGCGGGCCAGCACCGCCAGGGTCACGTAGAAGTTCAGCCCGAACGTGCTGATGAAGAACACCAGAACCAGCAGGATCACCAGGTCCGCGCGCTTGCGCACGTACCGCAGCCCCTCGCGCAGCTGGCCCTTCTCGCGCGGCACGGGGTCGCCGCGGTGCAGCTCCGCCGGGCGCATGAGCAGCAGGCCGCCGATGACGCCGACGAAGGTCATGGCGTTGAGCAGGAACACCCAACCGGTGCCGACGAAGATGATCAAGCCGCCCGCGATGGCCGGGCCGACCATGCGAGCCAGGTTGAACGTCATCGAGTTCAGCGCGACGGCGTTGGTCAGCTGGTCACGGCCCACCATCTCGACCACGAACGACTGCCGCACGGGCGTCTCCACCGCCGCCACCGCGCCCAGCAGGAAGCACAGCAGGTAGACGTGCCACAACTCGGCCACGCCCAGCACGTCCAGCAGGCCCAGGGTCAGGGCGCACAGCCCGAGCCCGGTCTCCAGGATCAGCAGCAGCCGCCGCTTGTCCATCCGGTCGGCGAGCACGCCCGCCCACAGTGACAGGAACAGGGTGGGCGCGAACTGCAACGCCGCCGCGATCCCCAGTGCGACCGGGGAGCCGTTGGACAGCTCCAGGACCAGCCAGTCCTGGGCGACGCGCTGCATCCACACGCCGACCAGCGACACGACCTGCCCGGACGCGTAGAGCCGGTAGTTGCGCACGCGCAGCGAACCGAACATGCGCGGCTTCGGCGCCGGCGGCGGGGGTAGCGCTGTCCCTCGATCGACCCGATCGGACTCGTGACCACCCGCGTACGCCGGCACCCGTTACTGCCCCGCCATCCTGTCGATTATCTCGGCGGCGCGCGACAGCACCGCCCGGTCCTCGGGTGTCAGCTCCGCCAGCCGCTTGTCCAGCCACGCCTCGCGCGCGGACACCTCTTCGTCTATGTAGGCCAGCCCGGCCTCGGTCAGCTCCACGATGGCCTGCCGGCCGTCCGTGGGGTGCGGGCGGCGCGTGGCGAAGCCGAACTCCTCCAGCGCCGCGATCACCCGCGTCATCGACGGCGGCTGGACGCCTTCCTTGGCGGCCAGCTCGCCCGGCGTCAGCGGCCCGCACTTGTGCAGCGTGGACAGCGCGGACACCTGGGTGAGCGAGATCGCGGAGTTGACCCGTTGCGCGCGGAGCCGTCGGGTCAGCCGGACCACGGCCAGCCGCAACCGGCTCGCCAGTCCCCGTTCCGCGTCGCTCTCCGCCACGTAGTTAGCATACCTCACGATCTCGCCCACCGTCGTGTGAACCTGCCCGCTCAGTTACCGAGAGCAGCTTGGATGGGGCCGATGGCGAAGTAGACGACGAACGCCGCGGCCACCACCCACATCAGCGGGTGCACGCTGCGCGCCCGCCCGGTCAACGCCCGCAGCACCACGTAGCTGATGAAGCCCGCGCCGATGCCGTTGGCGATCGAGTACGTGAACGGCATGACCACGATCGTGAGGAACGCGGGCAGCGCCACCGAGAAGTCGCCGAAGTCGATCTCCTTGACCTGCACGATCATCAGCGCACCGACGATGACCAGCGCGGGCGCCGCCGCCTCGACCGGCACGATCGAGTACAGCGGGGTCAGGAACATCGCCACGAGGAACAGCAGGCCGGTGACGACGTTGGCCAACCCCGTCCGCGCGCCCTCGGCGATACCGGCCGCCGACTCGATGTAGACGGTGTTGGACGAGCTGGACGCCGCCCCACCCGCGACCGCGCCCACGCCGTCGACGAACAGCGCCTTGCTCACGCCCGGCAGCTGACCGTCCTTGCCGATCAACCCGCCCTCCTTGCCCAGGCCGGTCATCGTGCCGACGGTGTCGAAGAAGTCCGTCAGCACCAGCGTGAACACCAGCAGCGCGGCGGTCAGCGCGGGCACCCGGGTCCACGCGCCGAACGACACGTCACCCAGCAGCGCGAGGTCCGGCAGGCCGAACACCTGCTCGGGCAGCGCCGGGTAACCCAGGTTCCACCCGGCCGGGTTGGTCCCCTTGGACGGCCCGGCCTTGGTGATGGCCTCCACCACGATCGCGACCACCGTCGTGGCCAGCACGCCGATCAGGATCGCGCCCTTGACCTTGCGCGCGACCAGGATGCCGGTCAGCACCAGCCCCACCACGAACACGAACGTCGGCCAGGACGCGATCGACCCGCCGATGCCCAGTCCGACCGGGACGGTCGTGCCCGCCGCGTCCGGCAGCCGCCGCACGAACCCGGCGTCCACCAGCCCGATGAAGCAGATGAACAGGCCGATGCCGACCGCGATCGCCGCCTTGAGCTCCGGCGGCACCGCGTTGAACACCGCCGTCCGCACCCCGGTGACCACGAGCAGCAACACCACCAGCCCGTTCACCACGACCAGCCCCATCGCCTCGGGCCAGGTCATCTGCGGCACGATCGAGACGGCCACGAACGAGTTGATGCCCAACCCGGTCGCCAGCGCGAACGGGTAGTTGGCCACGAGTCCGAACAGGATGGTCATCACGCCGGCGACCAGCGCCGTGACCGCGGCGACCTGCGACACCGGCAGGATCGCACCCAGCACGTCCTTCTTGGCCGACGGGTCGTCCGCGGCGAAGCTGCCCAGGATCAACGGGTTCAGCACGACGATGTAGGCCATCGTCACGAACGTGACCAGCCCACCGCGCACCTCCCGCCCCACCGTCGAGCCGCGCTCGGAGATCTTGAAGAAGCCGTCCAGCCCCTTCCTGGACACCTCACCGCCGGTCTTCGCGGCCATGTCGCCTCCCACTGGGGTCGTTTAGGTGCGCAGAGCGTGCCGCACCGGTGTTTCCGGCAGGTAGCCTGCCTGACGTGGCCGAACAGACCCAATCGCCGCCCGCCCCACCGCCCCTGCCGGCGCGGCTGACCGACCCGGTCCCCGCGATCGCCGCCGGCACGACGCTGTGGTTCCTCGCCTTCGTGGCGATCCTGCTGTTCGCCCGAGACCAGACCACCCTCCTGTGGACCTGCGCGGCAGGCTGCGGTTTGGGCTTCATCGGCTACGGCATCTTCCGATGGCAACGATCAGCCGCCCGAAAGGGTTCGCGAACAGCACAACAGGGCCTCGACTAACCACCACCCACACACCTGGGCTTTCACGAAGCTGCCGCCCGGCACACCCCTGCCTGGGCTTTTGCCTTTTCTAAGGCGACTGAGTGCGGTGGTGGTCGAGGGTTGGACGATCAGCCCAAAAGCACAGTCGGCGTCGGGTCGGCGATAAGGGCTGCAAATGTGTGTCGGTCCGCCCATCGCCCGGTAGCCCAAGCCAGCGCACGCGCCAAACCCTCCGGGGTGTCAGCGGCGTGCGGGACGTCGTCCTCCACCCACCACGACACCTCGTGCGACTCGCCCTCAAAGACCACGTGCAGTTCGTCGTGGACGATCACCGGGCTGGTCGGCAGTTCCACTCCGAGCAAGTCACACGCCAAGCGGACCGCGCCCAACTCCGCCCACACGACCTCGTCGCCCGCAGTCTCGATCTCTCCAGTGACCTCTTCGGACGCCAGCGGCAAGGCCAGCAGTTCCGCCAACGCCTCCGCGTGCCCCTCGGCGGCCAGGACCTGGTTGCCCGGGAGCACGCCCAGCAGCCACGGCAGGTCCAGCACCACCACGTCATCCGCCGCCACGGCCTCGCCGGTCAGGACGCGCACCCGGTCCGGGGGCTCGACGGACACCGAGTCCGCGACCTCCGCCAGTGCCGCGTGGACCTTCAGCACCAGGGCGTCGGCCAGCTTGCGGGACGGGTCACCCAAGCGGGTCAGCAAGTCGGTGACGTCGTCCTCGTCGAGCACGGTCAGGGCAGTGCGCACGCCAGCCGCCGCGAGCACGTGCGGGGGCACGTCAACGTTCGGGACGACGTCGTACAGGCCGTCCAAGCCCTCCGCGTCGGGAAGGCGCCACGTGCCCAGCGGGCGTCCATCAAGGGTCGCGTACCGGGCCAGCCACCAGCCGGTGTAGCCGTCCGGTTCGGTCACCGCGCGCCACGCGATCGGGTCGGCGGCCATCAGGCGCAGGGCGTCCGGCCACTTGTCGCGGGCCACCAGGTCCAGGTCGCGGATGCCGAGGACACGGGTCGGCGGCTCGTCCGCGCCGTCCCACCAGTAGCCCTCGTCGGCCAGGTCGTGGTCGGGTTCGGTGGGTGAGGTGTCGTCCACGACGGTGAAGCCGTCGATCACGCCGACGCCCGTCCACACCTCGCGCGGCCACTCGGCGGCGAGGTCCGCGTCCAGGACGCCGATCGGCGCGTCGGACTCCAGCACGGACAGCAGTGGCGAGTCGGGGAGCGCCAGTTCGTCGGCACGGCGCCAGTCGCCGTGGTCGTCGGGCAGGGCCAGTTCGCCCAGCCACGGACGGCCGCCGGCGCGCGCCACCAGGGACAACACGGTCTTGACCAGGTCCGGGCCGTCCATCGCGGGGTCGTCCAGGCTGTGCTTGACGGCCTCGCGCAGGGCGTCGGAGTCCAGCAGCTCGCCGGGGCCGGCCTCCAGCGCGCCCAGGCGCAGCAGCAGCGGGTGCGCGGCCTCCGGGTGCACGATCCGCAGGCCGGACACGTCGAAGGACACGTCCGCGGGCAGCACGTAGACCCCGCGCGGCGAGCTGACCAGCCGGCCGTCGGCCAGCGGCACGGGCAGGCTGCCCATCTCCTCGCGCGCGGTCGAGTCGACGTCGGCCAGCGGGGTCAGGGCGTCGTAGACCTCGTGCCACCAGCCGGGGTCGCCGCCGACACCGGCCAGCGCCGCGACCACCTCGGCGACCGGCATGCGCGGCACGCCCAGCGCCGCCAACGCCTTCGCGTGCTCGGGCAGGGTCAGTTCGGCGTCCAGCAGGCCGGGGACGACCTCCTCCAGCAACTCCACCAGCAGCTCCGAGGGCGCGTCGAGCACCTTCGCGGTCTCCGGCGCGGTCCACTCGCCGGACGCCAGCGGCAGCCAGGACGCCTTGCGCAGCTCGGACAGCACGCTCTCGCGGAGGGTGCCGTCCACTTCGGACAGTGGGAAGCCGGGCAGCGGCACCAGGGACGTGCGGTCGATCGCGGGCAGGGCCAGGACGAGGTCCGGGTACGCCCGCGCCGCCTCGTCGAGGACGTACCGGGCGGCCGGGCCGACCATCACCCGCCGCCGGGACGGTTCCACCGGCAGCGACGCGATCAGCCGCGCCGGCAGCGACATCTTCTCGTCGGTCGGGGTCGGGGCGTGCAGGACGTCGCCGTCCAGCGGCTCGTCCATCGGCCACGCCCAGCAGGCGGTCCAGTGCGGGCGGGCCTCGACGCCCTGCACCAGGTGCGCGGGCAGCTCGCCGCCGACCCGGTGCACGCGCCACCGCTGCTCGCCGGCCGGTCCGTGCAGCACGACCACGCCGTCGTCCTCGGTGCGCTCCCACGCCTGGTCGCCGACCTCGACCCGGCGGAGGCCGGGCAGCGCCAGCAGCAGGTCCGGGACCTGGTCGGCGAACTCGGCGAGCAGGCGCGAACCGTCCACCTTCAGCGGCAGGCGGACCTCGGTGTCGAAGCCGGCCGGCAGGTCGGCCTCGTCGGTCGGCCAGACCAGGCGCAGGACGGGCACGTCACCGCCGCGCGCCTCCGCCAGCTCCGGGACGGCCTGGCGGGTGCGGGCGGCGGAGAACAGCACACCGCCGGAGGTCGAGATCACGCGCGGGGCGTCGGTCACGGCCAGGACGGCGGCGAAACCCACGCCGAACTGGCCCACCGTGTCGGCGGACTTCGCCGAGGCGCGCAGGGAGGCGAGGGCGGCGACGCCCTCGGCCGTCAGCGGGGCACCCGTGTTGGCCGCGCGCAGCTCACCGTCCACAATGGACAGGCGGAAGGTGCCGGGCGTGCCGCGGGCGGCGTCGGCGGCGTTCTGGGCGAGCTCGACCAGCAGGCGGTCGCGGTAGCCGCCCAGGCGCAGGTCCTCCTCGGCGTTGGCGTCCTCGCGGAACCGGGTGGGCGAGCCGCGCCAGGCGGCGAGCACCGAGTCCCGCAGCGCCTCGGTGCCGAACGGGTCCCGGCTCACCGCCCGGACTCGTCCGCCGACTCGGCGGCGGGCTCGACGGCGGGTTCGGTGGCCGACTCAGCGGCCGACTCGGCGACAACGGCCGGCGCGGCTTCGGCAGCAGGCTCGGCTTCGGCGGCGGCTGGCGCGGCGTCGGCGGTCGCCTCGGCGGCGGGGGTCTCGGCAGCGGCGGCAGGCGCGGACTCCGCTTCGGCCGGAGCGGCTTCGGTGGTGATCTCGTTGACCTCGACGTCGAGGATGGCGTCGTCGTAGACCACGTCGGCCACCGGGACCGCCGGGCCGCCCTCCACCTCGACCTCCGAGTGCGCGCCGCAGCCGTACTCGACGTGCACCACGTGCCCGTCGGCCGGCGTCAGTTCGTTCGCGCACACCCCGAAGGCCGCGCCCAGCGAACCCGCCACCCGGACGTAGAAACCGCAGGTCCCACAGGTCGCGGGCGCGCTGCGGGCCATGTCGCTGCGGGGGCCGAAGTCGCCGCCGTGCCAGCGGGACGCCGCGTCCAGGACACCCTCGCGGGACAGCACGCGCACCCGGCCCAGGCCGACCTCCAGCGCGACCTCCTCGACCGCCGGGTCGTCGGAGCCCACGTAGCCGGGCACCAGGCGCGGGTCGTCCTCGCGCGGCGGGAGCAGGTCGCCCACGCCCAGGTCGCCGGCGCGGACGCGTTCGTTCCACGGCACCCAGTCGGGCGCGACCAGCGCGTCGTCGCCGGGCAGCAGCACCACCTCGGACACCGAGACGGGCGTGCCGGGGCCGGCGAACGCGACGGTCACCGCCCAGTTCCACCCCCGGTAGCCGGCGTGGGCGGCCTCGAACAGGTGGGTCACCGACGCCTCGTCCTCGGCGAGCACGCCCACGTGCGCGCCGACGGGTTCCGCACCCGCTTCCTCCTGCGCGGCGGCGCGGGCGGTCGACACCGCCGCGGCGTCGACGAGCGCCGGGTCGGCGAGCACTGGATCGGGCTGCTGGGTCGGCGTGGCGGTCACAGGTGAATTGTGCCGCACGTCTTCGCAGGCTCGTGCACACGTGCCACCCTTTCGGACGTGCGGTGGCTCCCGATGGCAGTGGTTCTCGTCATGTCCGCGGCGTGCACGTCCACGCCGACCCCGCCTGAGCAGCCCACCCAGCAGCGGAGACCCTCGGTCGAGGTGCTCGGCACCCTCCCGCACGACCCGGAGGCGTTCACCCAGGGCTTGGAGCTGGTCGACGGCGTCCTCTACGAGGGCACGGGCCTGGAGGGGCAGTCGAGCCTGCGCCGCATCGACCCGGCCACCGGAGACGTCGAGCAGCGCGTGGACCTGCCCGCGGACTTCTTCGGCGAGGGCGTGACCGTGGTCGGCGACCGCGTCTGGCAGCTCACCTGGCGCAACGGCGTCGCCATCCAACGGGACAAGAACACACTCCAAGAGGTGAAACGCGCCACGTACGACGGCGAGGGCTGGGGGCTGTGCCGCGACGGCGACCGGCTGGTGATGAGCGACGGCACCGAGGAGCTGCGGTTCCGCGACCCGGAGACGTTCGCCGAGACGGGCCGGGTGACGGTCAAGCGCAACGGCATCCCGCTGGTCCGGATCAACGAGCTGGAGTGCGTCGGCGGCGCGGTGTGGGCGAACCTGTGGCAGCTCGACGAGATCGTGAAGATCGACCCGGGGTCCGGTGACGTGCTCGCCACCGTCGACCTCAGCTCCGTGCGCCCGGCGGACGTGCCCGAGTCCAACGTCCTCAACGGCATCGCGGCCGTGCCCGGCAGCACCGACGAGTTCCTGGTCACCGGCAAGAACTGGCCGACGATCTTCCGGATCAAGATCAAGGAAGGGTGACGGCCAGGCCGGTCTTCACCGCGTCGAACACCGGCATGGTCTCGTAGCGCTTGACGTTGTCGTCCCGCTGGAACAGCTCGTCGCCGACCTCGCGGCAGCGCGCCATGTCGGTGACCGACAGCACCACCAGGTAGTCCCACCGGCCGGCCAGCTCGTAGCACTGCTGCACCTCGGGCGTGGCGCGCATCCGCTCGGCGAAGGCCCGGTGGTGCGCGTGGGACTCCCGTTCCAGCACCACCAGCACGACGGCGAGCAGCCCGCCCACCCGCGTGCCGTCCAGCACCGCCACCTCGCGGGTCAGCAGGCCCGACGCCCGGTGCCGGGTGATCCGCCGCTGCACCGCGCTCGGGGACAGGCCGACCAGCTCACCCAGCTCGTGCAGGGTGCGGCCGGAGTCCTGCTGGAGCTGCGCCAGCAGCCGGCGGTCCACGTCGTCCAGGGCTTCCACGCAAAGATCTTGCGTCGCGGCGCGGAAACTTTCAATCGCCACCACGGGTGGGCGACCTAGCGTTCCCGGAGTGGACATCGAGCTGGACAACATCGCCCGCGCCGCCGCGACCATCGACCCCGTCTTCCGCGACACCCCGCAGTACGTGGACGAGCAGCTGTGCGCCGCCCTGGGCCGCCGCGTGCTGGTGAAGGTGGAGACCGCCAACCCGCTGCGCAGCTTCAAGGGCCGGGGAGCGGACTTCCTGGCCTCGACGCTGCCCGTCGGACAGCCGGTGGTGTGCGCGTCGGCGGGCAACTTCGGCCAGGCCCTCGCCTACGCCGGGCGCAACCACGGTTTCCCGGTGGAGGTGTTCGTGTCGGACCGGGCCGTGCCGGACAAGGTGCGCCGGATGCGGGTGCTGGGCGCGGTCGTCCACGAGGTCCCGGGCGACTTCACCGGGGCGAAGGCCGTCGCGCGGGCGCACGCCGAGGAGACCGGCGCGGTGTTCGTCGAGGACGGTCGGGAGCCGGCGGTGTGCGAGGGCGCGGGCACGATCGCGGTCGAGCTGCTGCGGGCCGGGGTGTCGCTGGACAGCGTGGTGGTGCCGCTCGGTGATGGCGCGCTGATCACCGGCATGGCGCGGTGGCTCAAGCACCACTCGCCGCACACGCGGGTCGTCGGGGTGTGCGCGGCCGGCGCGCCCGCTCTGGCGCACGCGTGGGCCGGGCGGGCGTGGGACGGTCCGGTCGAGACGATCGCCGACGGCATCGCCGTGCGGGTGCCGGTGCCCGAGTCGGTGACCCGGGTGAGGGAACTTGTGGACGACGTGGTGCTGGTGTCCGACGACGCCATCCGGGAGGCGGCCGACCTGGCGCTGCGGACGCTCGGGCTGGTGCTGGAGCCGGCGGGGGCGGCGGGGCTGGCCGGGCTGGTGGCGCACGACCTGCCGGGGGAGACCACCGCCACCGTGCTCACCGGGAGCAATGTGTGAGACAGCCCGGTGCCGGTGAGGCAGGATTGGGGTGTGACACCCCCACGGCCGGACGAACAGCCGCGGCGGTACCCGTGGGAGGACGACGAGTACAAGCCGCGAACCCGGCCGTACCCGACGCCGGGCGTGCCCCCGGAGCCCGGCTACGCGCCGCGTGACCAGGGCACGCCCCGGGATCCGCGGGAGCCGCGTGGGCAGTACGAACCGCGTGGCCAGTACGAGGCGCGTGGGCAGTACGAGGCGCGGGATCCCCAGGGCGATCGGGGCTATCCGCCGAGGGGTGGCCGTCCGCCCCAGCCGGAGGAGCCCACCGCGCCCAGCCTGCCGAAGAAGCTGACCGTCACCCGGGTCGCGTGGTTCCGGACGAAGCAGCTCAGCTCGCAGGCGGTGCGGGCGTTCCGGCGGGCTGCGCACGCGGACGGGGCCAAGCAGTCCGGGCTGTCGTCGCTGACCTACGCGGTGATGCTGAACTACGCCGCCGACGCGGCGATGGCCGTGGCGCTGGCCAACACCTTGTTCTTCTCCGCCGCCACCGGCGAGAGCCGGGGCAAGGTCGCCCTGTACCTGCTGATCACGGTGGCACCGTTCGCCGTGGTGGCCCCGGTGATCGGCCCGGTGCTGGACCGCATCCAGCACGGCCGCCGGGTCGCGCTGGCCCTGTCGTGCGTGCTGCGGGTGTTCCTGTCCATCGTCATGGCGATGAACTTCGACAACTGGGGCCTGTACCCGGCGGCGCTGGGCAGCATGGTCCTGTCGAAGTCCTTCACCGTGCTGAAGGCCGCCATCACACCCCGAGTGCTGCCGCGCGAGATCACGCTGTCCAAGACCAACGCGCGGATGACCGTGTTCGGCCTGGCGGCGGGTGGTGTGTTCGGCGCGGTCGCGGCCGGGTTCGCGAACCTGTTCGGCTCGCCGGGCGCGCTGTGGTTCACCGCCGTGCTGTGCCTGGTCAACGGGTGGCTGTGCCTGCGCATCCCCGCGTGGGTGGAGGTGACCGAGGGCGAGGTGCCGACGTCCCTGCGGGCCAGGCCGCACAAGCCCCGGCAGACCCTGGGCCGGACGGTCGTCGTGGCGCTGTGGGGCAACGGCTCGATCCGCATGCTGACCGGGTTCCTGATGTTGTTCTCGGCGTTCGTGGTGCGGGCGCAGACCGAGGGCGAGCCGTTCCGGCAGGTCCTGCTGCTCGGTGTGATCGCGGGCGCGGCGGGCATCGGCAGCTTCCTGGGCAACGCGGTCGGCGCGCGCCTGCACTTCGGCGCACCGGACCAGGTCGTCATCGGCTGCGTGATCGGCGCGCTGCTGTCCACGGTCGTGGCGGCGATCCTGCCGGGCCTGATCACGGCGGCCGTGGTGGGCCTGGTCGGCGCGACGGCGAGTTCGCTGGCGAAGGTCTCGCTGGACGCGGTGATCCAGGACGACCTGCCGGAGGAGTCGCGGGCGTCGGCGTTCGGGCGGTCGGAGACGATCCTCCAGCTCGGGTGGGTGTTCGGCGGCGCGCTGGGCGTGCTGCTGCCGACCGAGTACTGGATCGGGTTCACGGTCCTGGCGGGCCTGCTGTCGATCGGGCTGGCGCAGACCATCGCGACCCGGCGGGGCAGCACGCTCGTGCCGGGCCTGGGCGGCGACCGCCCCATCCGACCCACCGCCGTGACCCCGTAGGCTCGCTTGCCGTGCGTCGAGTGCTGCCGGTTGTGCCGCTGCTGCTGGTCGTCGCGGGCTGTGCCGCCCCGACGGACCCCGAGGTGACCTTCTACGCCGACGGCAAGACCGTCGTCGTCAAGCCCACCCAGTACTGCGACTTGCAGTCGGTGGAGTGCGAGGCGGACCCGGAGGCGGTGGGCGTGCTGCGCGTGCGACCCGGTCGACCGGTGCAGATCTCCGTGCCTGGTGAGTTGGCGAACTCGGCGTGGTCGGTGAAGTTCACCTACCGGAACGCGGCGGGCCAGCCGCAGGAACCGTTGCGCAGCAAGCTCTTCACGGAACGGGAGCCGCGGTACGCCTACACGCTGGAGCTGCCGAATCCGGATGACCAGCTGGAGAGCGTCGAGGTGCAGCAGTACGGCGCTCGCATCGAGACCAGCACCACCGGCGCTTTCGACTTCGTCGCTCGCGGCACTTGGGTTTTGTCGGTGGACGACCGCCGCTAGCTCTTCCGGCTTGGGAACGAACAAGGACCCCTGCCGTCGGGGGAGGTCGGCAGGGGTCCCTGGTCTTGGGTGGGTCGGGCTGGCCGACCCGAGATCACTTGGTCGCGATCTTGTGACCCGGCAGGATCAGGTCCGGGTTCGGGATGAACTGCTTGTTCAGCTCGGCCAGCTTCGCCCAGCCGCCCTCGACCTTCAGCTCGTCCGCGATCTTGGACAGGCTGTCGCCCGCCTTGACCTCGTAGTCGCCGTTCGGGTTGGAGGTCGGCAGGGCCACCGTCACCGGGGCGGCCTGCTGCTGGACCGGCGCGGCCTGCTGCTGGACCGGGGCCGCCTGGCGCGGCTGGGCCGGGGCCGGGGCCGTGCGCTTCGGGGCCGGGGCGGAACCGCCGCCGAGACCCTTCGGGCCGCAGACCGGCCACGCGTTGATGCCCTGGGTGGCCAGGACGTTCTCGGCCACGCGGATCTGCTCCTCGCGGGACGCCTCGTGGGGCATCCCGGCGCCGCCGTTGGCGCGCCACGTGCTGGGCAGGAACTGCAACCCGCCGTAGTAGCCGTTGCCGGTGTTGATGCTCCAGTCACCGCCACTCTCGCACTGCGCGACCACGTCCCAGTTGACGCTCTGCGCGTTCGCGGTGCCGGCGGCCAGGCTCAGCGGGGCGCCGACGAGGACGCCTGCGACGGCGACCTTCGCGGCGGTGCGAACGGCGGTGCTGGTGGTCGGGCGGTGCTTGCCTCGGTACGAAGCCATGTGCCTCTCTGCCCACCCACACCTGCTCGACCGGCCGGGGTTCGGGTTCCCCACGTGGCCGATCGCCTCCCCGTCCGGCGGATTTCTCTCGCTCGGGGTTGGTGCCGGGAGCCGTCGGACGGGGTTCGGTGTGCGGCGTCCCGGGTGGTGCTCGTGGTTGGTCGGGGCCAACCAACGAGCGACCGTACGTAACCGCCGGCGCGCTGCCAAACGATCTCCGACGTGATCCACATCACTGTAACGAACGCGAGTGATCCGTCGACCCGGTCATCGCCGCAGGTCAGGGCGTCGTTATCGTCCCGTTTCCAATCCGAGATCCGTCGAGATCGATCACCCAGGGTGAGTCGTGGCTCACGTCGTTCCGCCGCCCGAATGACGCAGCGTCAGCCCCCCGCGAAGGGCGGCAGGACGTCCAGGAGCGCCCCGGGGGACACCGGTGTCGAACGGTCGCGCACGGCCACGCCGTCGAGCAGGAAGCTGCACGCCGCCAGCACGCGCCCCAGCCGCTCGCCGTGCTTCGCCTCGACCGCCGCCAGCGCCGCCGCCACCGTCGCGCCGCCGGGCAGCGCCACGCTCTCGTCCGGCACGCCCGCGGCGGCCCGCGCCCCCGCGAAGTACCGGACCGTCAGCTCGACCAACTCACCCTCCGATAGCGCTCATGGGCCGGTCCGGCTGGTGGAACCCGGCGTCGTTGATGCCGTGCCCGGCCGCCTTCGCCCACGAGTTCGCCCGCCACCGGTCCGCGATCTCCTCGTCGGACGCGCCGCCGCGCAGCAGCGCCCGCAGGTCCGTCTCCGACTGGCTGAACAGGCAGTTGCGCACCTGGCCGTCCGCGGTCAGCCGGGTCCGGTCGCACGCCGCGCAGAACGGCCTGGTCACCGACGCGATGACGCCGACGACCGCCGGTCCGCCGTCCACCAGCCACCGCTCCGCCGGCGCGCCACCCCGCTCGCCCGGCTCGGGCGTGAGGGTGAACGCCGTGCGCAGCGCCGCCAGGATCTCCTCGGCGGTCACCATGTCGTCCCGGTTCCAGCCGTGCTGGGGGTCCAGGGGCATCTGCTCGATGAACCGGAGCTGGTACCCGTGCTCCAGGCAGTACCGCAGCAGCGGCACGGCCTCGTCCTCGTTCACCCCGCGCATCAGGACCGCGTTGACCTTCACCGGCGCCAGACCGGCGTCCCTCGCGGCGGCGAGCCCCGCGAACACGTCGGACAGGCGGTCGCGGCGGGTCAGCTCGCGGAACCGGACCGGGTCGAGGGTGTCCAGCGAGACGTTCACCCGGTCCAGGCCGGCGGCGACCAGGTCGTCCGCCCGGCGGGCCAGGCTGATGCCGTTGGTGGTCATGGAGATCTTGGGGCGTGGCGCCAGTGCCGCCGTGGCCGCGATGACCCGTTCGAGGTTGGGTCGCAGGAGCGGCTCGCCGCCGGTGAACCGGATGTTGACCACACCCAGCCGGGTCACCGCGATGCCGATCAGCCGCACCAGCTCGTCGTCGGTCAGCAACTCCTGCTTGGGCAGCCAGTCCAGGCCCTCGGCGGGCATGCAGTAGGTGCAGCGCAGGTTGCAGCGGTCGGTCAGCGACACGCGCAGGTCCGTCGCGACCCGCCCGAACCGGTCGACCAGCAGCGGGGAATCGGGTCGGCCGGCGGCCTCGGGGGTGCCGCGCACGATGGGTAGTCCCAGCTCGACAGCTGTCACCCCTACCAGGGTAATGGGATGGCCCTTGTGGGTACCGCTACAAATGCGCCACAGCACAGTCGGCCGGCTTGGAGGACCATCCCAACCCGGGTCGGTCGACGGCTAAATTGCTTGACATGACGAGCGAGCAGGACGTGCCCGCGGACGTGCTGGAGCGGTTCGCCGGGTACGCGCGGGAGTCCAGCGCGCTCACCATCCTGTTCCACACGCGGGTGGCGGAGCGGATGGGCCTGTCGCCGACCGACGAGAAGTGCCTGGACCTGGCCATGCGCGCCGAGGGACCGGTCACCGCGGGCCGCATCGCCGAGCTGTCCGGCCTGTCCACGGGCGCGGTCACCGGCGTCATCGACCGGCTGGAGAAGGCGGGCTACGTGCGCCGCGTCCGCGACCCGCACGACCGGCGGAAGGTGCTGGTCGAGGTCACCGTCGAGAAGGCGGGGCGGTACGAGCACCTGTTCGAGGGTGCCCGCGGGACGTTGCGGGAGGTCCTCGCCCAGTTCACACCCGCCGAGCGCGAGGTGCTGGATCGGTACAACCGAGTGCTGATCGAAACGTTCCGCAGGCGCGTGGTCGACGCCTGAGCCGGCAGCATGGCCCGCATGGCCGAGCAGTGGAACTACCTGATGGACATGGACGGCGTGCTCGTGCACGAGGAGCACCCGATCCCCGGTTCGAGCGAGTTCGTGGCGGAGCTGACCGCCAACGGCATCCCGTTCCTCGTGCTCACGAACAACTCCATCTACACACCGCGCGACCTCAGGGCCAGGCTCTCCCGCACCGGCCTGGAGGTGCCGGAAACCGCGATCTGGACCTCGGCACTGGCCACCGCCCGCTTCCTGGACTCCCAGCGCCCCGGCGGATCGGCCTTCGTCATCGGCGAGGCGGGCCTGACCACGGCCCTGCACGAGATCGGCTACGTCCTGACCGACCGCGACCCGGACTACGTGGTCCTGGGCGAAACCCGCACCTACAGCTTCACCGCCATCACCAAGGCCATCCGGTTGGTGGAGGAGGGGGCGAAGTTCATCGCGACGAACCCCGATGCGACCGGGCCTTCTCGGGAGGGTTCGCTGCCTGCCACCGGCTCTATCGCCGCGCTGATCGAGCGGGCTACCGGGCGCGAGCCGTATTACGTGGGGAAGCCGAATCCGCTGATGATGCGGTCTGCCTTGAGGGCGTTGGGTGCGCACTCGGCGAACACGTTGATGATCGGCGATCGGATGGATACCGACGTGCGGTCGGGGTTGGAGGCTGGGTTGCGGACGATCCTGGTGTTGACGGGGATCTCGGCGGACTCGACGGCGGAGTTGTACCCGTATCGGCCGACTCGGGTGGTGAAGTCGATCGCGGACTTGGTCGGCCACTCCGCCAACCCGTTCCCGGACGGCGAATAACAGCCGACCCCAGACGACAACGGAAGCCCTTTCCGCGCGCAGCGCGGTTCCACGCGCGCGAAGCGCGCGGTAGGTGTTACCTACAAGTGGAGGGCCTCGGTTCCCCCACCGTATGGCCTGCCCGAAGGGCAACCACGC
>NZ_JBBEGC010000123.1:0-21736 GCF_037401995.1 Saccharothrix sp. CCNWYY140 | reverse complement strand
CCGGACGGGGAAAGAAACCGAGGCCCTTCCCGTGGGCGCTAGCCGCTTCGGCTCGCGCCTTCGGCGCGTAGCGCCCTACGAGCGGGGACCGGAAGTCTTTGCGCGCGGGCAATTGGCTAGCGGGGCAACTGGTCGGCGGGAATCACTTCGGCCGCCGGAGGCAGCGGAACATCGAACTTGCCGCCCCACTCCATGAACCGAGTAGTCGACTGCTTGACCACCTTACCCCCCAACTCGAACCGGTACTCCGCCTTCAACGGCGTCCCGGCATCATCCACCCACACCACCGCATTGATAGCCACCCCATTCTCAGCCAACTGCGTGTGCTGCAACTGGATATCCGAATCCTTGATGACCTTCGCCATCTTCAACGGATCCACCACCAGGTCATACCGGGTAGCCGCCACCCCATCCACAGCCTCGGCCGCCTTGGACACGATCAACGCCGCCCGAGGCTGCACATAGTCCAACTCCGCGCCCACCGTCGCCCCAGGACCAAACCCCCGCAACAAGGCAGTCACCTCGGCGTTGTTCCCGGACGTGTAAAGCCCCCACTTCTTGCCCTCCGGCATGGGAGCCCCGTCCACGTGCACGTACAAACCCTCGCGGGCGATCACAAGATCCATCTTGCGGGTCTGACCAGCCGTGGTCATGGTCATCGCCATCGAGCCCGTGATGCCCTCCGCCTCCTGGCGCACGGTGCCATCCACAACACTACGGACTTCCGTGGACGCGCCGTCTGAGGCGAAGCCCTCTGTGTGGAAGCGGGCGGTCTTCAGTTCGGAGCGGCGTTGGTCGATCTTTTCCGCCAGGACCGCCAAGTCGCCCTTGGGTTGCGAGGGAGCGGTCGGGGGAGCCGGGTCGGGGTTGGTCGTGCATGCGACCAGCACGAACGGCATCAGCACGAGCAGCAGACGGCGCACAGTGCAGCGACGCTACTCCCCGCCTCGCCGCTCCGTACCACTCCCCCGCGCCTCGCCGCTCCTTACTACTCCCCCACCGCGCGCGGCCTGGGCGGGTTCTGCTCCAGCAGGCCCATCAGCATGTCCCTGGCCTGCGCGATCGGCATGACGCTGAGCAGCTGCTGCGCCATGTCCCCGTTCCCACCGATGACCTGCGGCACCGGCGCCTTCGCCAGCTCACGCACGATCCGCTCCGTCGCCACCTGCGCCGGACCGAGCAGCTCGACCAGCGCCCGGATCTCCAGCAACCCCAGCTTGGCCCGTTCCTCCTCCACCCGAACGGCCTGGACCTGGATCGCGACCCGGACCTCCTCGTTGACCTGCAACGCCTTGAGCTCCGCCAGCCGAGCCGCCTCCAGCTCGGCCCGCTTCTCCTGGTTGGCGATCTCGCGGCGCAGGTCGTTGATCTCCTGCTGGTCGCACTCGAACTCCTCCAGCGTGGTCCGGATGGCCTTCACGCCGATCGGTTCCATCGCTTGCCGCACCGCCGCCGCCAGGTCGTTGCTGACCTCGCTGTACTTGGTGATGAACTCCTGGATGCGGTAGCCGGCGGCCTTGCGCAGGAAGTAGCTCTTCACCGTCGGCGCGAGGTCCTTCTGCACGAACTGCTGCACCGGGGTGAGCGCACCCGGGCCGCGCGTGCCGAAGCGCTGGACCAGGTTCGGCGCGACCTCCGGCGGGATCTGCACGGTCTGCTTCATGTCCAGGCGGACCGTGTAGCCCTGCACGTCCAGGACGATCTGCTCCAGCGACGCGTCCAGGTTGTCGTCGGGCTTGTGCTCGCGGTTCCACTCCAGGATCAGCACGCGCGTCGGCACCTTCACCACCTGCGCGAACCACGGGTTGAGCGAGTAGCGACCGCCGCCGTCCAGCGTCTCCCGCTGCACGCCCAGCCGCCCGCCGTTCTGCGCGAACACCCACGGCAGCTGGAAGCTCAGGTGCCCGTCCACCGGCGGGCCGACTTCGTCCGGGTCCGGCTTCGCGCCCATGCGGGTGATCACCACGCCCGCCTCGCCGACCTCCAGGTCCACGGTGGTCAGGTCCGCCTCGGTCAGGTGCTCGCGGGCCATCTCCTCGGGGCGGTCCACGGTGATGACGGTGAACGCCCTGGTGTTGATCCGGTACGTCCCGCTGGGCAGCACCTGCTGCTGCCGCCCCTGCTCGCCGCCGCCGTGCAGGAACGCCGCCGCGTCCTGGAAGTGGTTGCACTCGACGTGCTTCGCGATCGACTGGCCCAGCGGCAGCGGGCGGCCGGCGTGGGCGACCACCACGCCGACGGTGCCGTTCGGGACGCGCGTGAGCGGCACCCGGTGAACGTCGAAGAGGAACTTCGGCAGGAACTTGCTCGAGTTCGGCGCGATGACGCCCGCCTGCACGCCCTTCGCGCCGTAGAGGCTGATCACCGGGTCGTCGTCGGGGCGCCGCTTGCCGAAGCGCCGCTCCACGACGCCGACCTCGTCGTCGGAGAGCCGCCACCACCCCGTCGCCCCGAGCCACACCAGGAACGCCACCGCCGGGAGCGCCCAGAGGACCGCCACGAGCACCACGTCCTTCATGTCCACGTCCGCAACCTGCTGTGCACGGCCACCACGGTGCGCTCCCACTCGTCGTGCCACTCGGGGAAGCGCTCGCGGGCCGGGTTCCGCAACGTCGGGTAGAACGGCAGGGAACGGTCCGCCCGCAAGCTGAACTCCGGGTAGGGCGGGACTGTGCCGTCGCCGTCCGCACTCCACCCGAAGGCCGTCAACAGCGCCCGGAAGTACCCCGGCGTCCGCGCATCGGGTGCGCTGTCGCGCTGGGCGCGGAAGCCCCACGCGCCGCCGGAGTGCTCCGACCAGGCCGCGTCGAGCCCGGCGAACAGCCGGTCGGTGAGGCGCCCGCCGTCGTCGAAGCGCAGCCACCCGGCCTCGACCCTCCCGGCCTCGGTGAGCAGGGCGGTCGTGGTCAGCACGTCCGCCTGCTCCCACGCGCCGCGGCCGAGGGCGGCGCGCAGGTCGTCGAGCAGCTTGAGGACGTCGTCGCCGAGCACCGCGACCGCCTGCCGCACCGGCCGTTCCGCCGGCTTCTCCTCGACCGGCGGTTTCGGCGCCGGGAAGTCCCATTCGGGGAACTTGAACAACCGCGGGGGCGGGGCCGGCGGAAGCGGGACCGCAGCGCCCGGCACGTGGACGTAAGCGATTTCCCGGAAACTCTTCACGCGCACTTCGACCTGCCGGAACTGGCGCGGGCGCAACCCGTCCAACTCCGCCGCCACCGCCTTGTCGAACAACGACCCGGAGATGATCTGCGCGAGGTTCGCGTCCGGCGCCGCGTCCAGCGCGTCGCGCACCCCGGCGCAGTCGAGCAGCCGCGCCAGCGTGATCAGGGCGTCCCCGACGAACCCGAACCGGCTCTCCTTGAGCGCCCCGGTGTGCATGGCGACCCGCAGCCGCATGGCGGCGTTCGGCGCGGCGATCTCGTTGTGGTCGGTGAGCAGCCGGTCCAGGTGCCGCACGAAGTCGCCGACCATCGCGACCAGGTCGACGTCCGCGGTCAGCACGGCCAGTTCGCCGTCGCCGCCGGGCTGCCGGACCCAGCGCGACCGGTCCAGGCCGACGCGGGCCGAGGTCTCGTCCAGGATCCGGTCCAGCTCGGTGGACAGCCAGTCCTGGATGCGGGCGGGCCGCGTCGAGAAATCCTTCATGTCGACGCCCAGCACGAATCGCTCGACCAGTGCCAACCGTGCCTCCGCGGAACCGAGAGAACCCGAATACCGAAATTGTGGCACAGCGGAGAATGGGCGACCAGGAAGGCTCACCACACCGCAGATCTACGGGCGGAAAACCATAGGAACACTATCGGCATTCCACGCGACTGCAAATAAATGCCGCTCACCGCAGCAGGACGTGCCACTCCTCGCGCACCGGCGGCAGGTCCAGGTCGAACTCCCACAGGAACGCCCGCCGCCACTGCCACCCGGTGCGCGCCGCGTGCACCATCAGCGCCGACCCCAGCAGCACGCACACCACCGCGAGCACGGAGAACAGCTTCTGCCCGGTGTCCCCGACCGTCCACGCCCGTGCCGCCACCACGACCGGCAACGCGACCACGGCCAGGTCGAACAGCAGTCCCAGCAGCCGCCGCCACCACGGCCGCGCGTGGAAGACCACACCGGAGTCGACCAGCGTGTCGCACTCGTCGGGACCGTGCTCGCGCAGCCGCATCGCCTCCGCCCGCCGGTGCCGGACCTCGTGCCACACCCGCACCAGCGTGGCCCCGCCCAGCACCAGCAGCAGCAGGTCCACGACGTGCAGGAACCACGGCCCGGGGTTGGCCAGCCACGACAGCACCCCGGCCAGCAGCATCACCGCGCCCGAGGCCTCCATCGACCACAGGTACCGCGTGGACAGCCACCCCGGCACCATCGACCGCACGACCAGGTCGCTCATGTCGGGCCGGCCGCGCAGCACCTCCAACGCCTCCGCCCGCGCCCGGTCGTAGTCGCTGACCTGGCCACCGTCGCCCCCCTGACCGCCGTCGCCCGCCTGGCCGTTGCCGACCGCCTGGACGCGGTCGGGAGCCGTGGCGTCGCCCGCTCGGGCGTGGTCGGGAGCCTTGGCGTCGCCGGCCTGGGCGCGGTCGAGAGCCGTGGCGTCGTCGCCCGCTCGGGTGTGGTCGCCGGCCCGGCCGTGGTCGGGTGCCTGTGTCTGTTCGCCGGCTTGGGCGTGGTCCCCGGGCATCGTGTTACGCCTTCTCCAGGTATTCCGCCCGTTCCTCGTCCAGCAGCCCGGCCACGAGGCCGGCGAGGCCCGGGTGCTCCGCGAGGTCCGGGTCGGCGTCGACGACCTCGGTCGCCACGATCCGGGCCTGCGCGATCACGTCCTCGTCGCGCAGCAGGGAGAGCATCTTCAACCCCGACCGCTTGCCCGACTGGGCCGCGCCGAGGATGTCGCCCTCGCGCCGCAGCTCCAGGTCGAGCTGGGCCAGTTCGAAACCGTCCAGTGTGGACTCCACCGCGCGCAGCCGCTCCATCGTCGAGGTTCCGTCGGGCATCTCCGTGACCAGCAGGCACAGCCCCGGCGCGCTGCCCCGGCCGACCCGGCCGCGCAGCTGGTGGAGCTGGCTGACGCCGAACCGGTCGGCGTCCATGATCACCATGACGGTCGCGTTCGGCACGTTCACGCCGACCTCGACCACGGTCGTGGCGACCAGCACCTGGACCTCGCCCGACGCGAAGGCCCGCATCACGGTGTCCTTGTCGTCGGGCGGCATCCGGCCGTGCAGGATGGCGATCCGCAACCCGTGCAACGGCCCCTCGGACAACTTCCGCGCCACGTCCACCACGGCCAGCGGCGGGCGGCGGTCGGAGGAGTCGTCCTTCTTCGGCGGCGCGTCCTCCTCGGACTCGCCGTCGCCGATGCGCGGGCACACCACGTACACCTGGTGGCCCTTGCGGACCTCCTCGTGGATGCGCTGCCACGCCCGGTCCAGCCAGGACGGTTTCTGCGCCACCGGCACCACGGACGTGCTGATCGGCGACCGGCCCGCGGGCAGCTCGCGCAGCGCCGAGACCTCCAGGTCGCCGTAGACGGTCATGGCGACCGTGCGCGGGATCGGGGTCGCCGTCATCACCAGCACGTGCGGCGTGGACCCGCTCGCGCGCCCGCTGAGCGCGGCCCGCTGCTCGACGCCGAACCGGTGCTGCTCGTCCACCACGACCAGGCCCAGGTCGTGGAACTCCACCTTGTCCTGGATCAGGGCGTGCGTGCCGACGACGATCCCGGCCTCGCCGGTCATGATCTCCAGCAGCGCCTTCTTGCGCTGGGCGGTGTTCATGGACCCGGTCAGCAGGGTCACGCGGGTCGCGTGCTCGGCCGCGCCCAGCTCGCCCGCCTGCCCGAGGTCGCCCAGCAGCTCGCCCAGCGACCGGGCGTGCTGCGCGGCGAGCACCTCGGTGGGCGCGAGCATCGCGGCCTGCCGGCCCGCGTCCACGACCTGGAGCATCGCCCGCAGCGCGACCATCGTGTTGTGCGTGACGACGAAGTGGTCGGTCACGTACAGCTTGGACGGGTGCGCGATCGAGATGCACTGCACCGGTTTCACGCCGACGAACTCGACCGCCTCGACGTGCCGGACCGGCGGCGCGGTGCGGTCCAGGGCGTCCCGGAACGGCGGGAACTCCTCGGGCAGCCGCACGGTCACCTCGTGCAGCTCGTACCCGTACGCGATGCGGCCGGTGCCGCCCAGCGACTCGGCCAGCTCGCTGACGTACTCGGCCAGGTTCTCCGACTCGGTGGAGAACACGACGTCCACGCCGTCGCACCGCCCGCCCGTGGTGAGCAGGCCCTGGAGCAGCTCGTGGCGCTCCTTCACCGGCGCCAGCTCGACGCAGTCCACGTCCGGCGCGACCACCAGCGGCAGCCGCCACTTCGGCGCGCCGCCCAGGTCGTGGAGGTCGTCGCGCAGCTCGCGCAGCGTCTTGACCTCGCCGGTGTGCACCTGCCACAGGTGGTCCAGGTCGCACTCGACGGACTTCCCGTCCGACAGCACCACCCGGTACACCTCGCGCTCGCCCTGCGGGAACACGCCGGTGACGGTCGTCGTGGTGCCGTCGGCGGCGATCACCTCCGCGCCCACCTCGATCTCCCCCATCGGCAGGAAGCCCTCGGGGGTGAGGACCAGGGCGTCCAGCGGCTGGGCCTTGCCCGAGCCGACCTCGCCCTGGAGCAGCCGGTTCATCGGGTGCTCGCCGGACAGGTCGCGGGCGATCGCCTCGCCGACCTCCTGCTGGCCGGCCGTGAGCGTGAACGGCAGCCGCGCGTCGAACGCGTCCCGGACCATGCCGGGCCGGGGCGGGCACGCGGGCGCGGGCCGGGCGGTGGCGGACTTGCGGCGCTGCGCCAGGGCCAGCTGCACGGCCAGTGCCTCGTCCCACTTCAGGCGCTGCTGCGCGAGGGTGATCTCGGCCCAGCTGTCGGGGCGGTGGACGAACCGGATCGCCTTCTCCAGCCCGATCAGGTCCTGCGACTCGCGCAGCCGCTGCGGCAGCGGGTCCTCGTCGAGCCCCTCCCACACCGCCAGGACCTGCTCGACGCAGTTGGAGACGTGCCAGGACTGGATGCCCTGCGCCGCCGGGTAGACCGGGATGAACGCCCCGGCGAACTTCGCGGCGGCGTCGTCGGTCACGTCGTCGAGCACCTGGTAGTCGGGGTGGGCGAGCTGGAGCTTGCCGTTGAACATGCCGACCTTGCCCGCGAACATGGCCTCCCGCCCCGGCAACAGCTCCCGCTCCACGGCCCGCGACCCGCGGCCGAAGAACACCAGGTGCAGGTCCGAGGACCCGTCGGTGATCACGGCTTCGAGCAGCTCGCCGCTGCGGCTCTTCATCCTGCGGTGCCGCACGCTCTTCACGCGTGCTTGGACGGTGGCGTGCTCGCCCAGTTCCAGGCCCTTGATCTCGGTGAGCTTGCCGCGCTCGTCGTAGCGGCGCGGGTAGTGCCGCAGCAGCTCACCGACCGTCGTCAGGCCGAGTCCGCTCTCCAGCGCGTCGGCGCTCTTCCCGCCCAGCACCGACACCAGCTTGTCGTCGAAGGTCGTCATCGCCGACCATTCAACTACTCGACACCGACAACGAGTGCGGCGCCGGGCTGTCCACCGTGGTACGTCGTGATTTCAACCTCCGGATGGGCGATCCTGAGGTGGCTTTCGAGTGTTTCCGCGAGCCCTTCGGGGGCGTCCTCGCCCAGCAGCGCGGTCACCAGCTCGCCGCCGCCGGCGAGCATCCGGTCCACCAGCCGGCACGCCAGCGCGGCGGGGTCCGTGCCCGCGGGCTCGACCAGGACGACCTCGCCGTCCTGCATGGCCAGCAGGTCGCCGGGCTCGCACCGACCCACCCACGTGATCGCCTCCCGCTCGGCGACCCGCACCTCGCCGCGCCGGGTCGCGGCGGCGGCCTCGGCCATCGCCACGACGTCGTCGCCGGCCCGGCGGTGCGGGTCGTGCACGGCGAGCGCGGCCAGCGCCTGGACCGGCGAGGAGGTGGGGACGACGACGACGTCCTGACCGGCGGCGACCGCGTAGGCGACCGCTTCGTCCAGCGGGCCGCGCACGTCCTCGGCGGTGGACAGGACGGCGACGTGCCGGGCGCGGGTGCCCGCGATCAGGGCGAGCAGGTCGGCTGGGCCTGCGGTCGGCGCCGCGGCCACCGCGCCCTCGGCCCGGACCAGCTCGCGCGCGCCCTCCCCGTCGACCACCACGACGACCGCGCGGTCCCGGCTGAACCGGACGGCCTGCGCCTCGACCTGGTCGGCGAAGCGGGCGACGGTGATGCGGTGCGGCCGGCCCTGCTCGACCCCCGCCTCGATCGCCGCGCCGATGTCGTTGCAGTGGACGTGCACGGTCCACAGGCCCGCGCCGTCGCCGACCACGGAGACGCAGTCGCCCAGCGCGTTCAGCCGCTGCTTGAGCTCCTCGGTGTCCCGCGGGTCGTCGAGCAGGTACATGACCTCGTACTCGTAGTCGGTGGACCCGGCCTCGCGCGCGGTGGTCAGGGCCTCGGCGGTGCGCGGCGGGGCCGAGGTCTTCACGTGCTCGATCGGCCGGCCCGTGATGACCGCCACCAGCGAGTCCAGCAGCACGACCAGCCCCTTCGCGCCCGCGTCCACCACACCGGCCTTGGCCAGGACGGCGAGCTGGCGGGGCGTGTCGGCCAGCGCCTCGCCCCCGGCCTTGGCGGCAGCGGTGACGACCTTGTCGAGGTCGTCGGAGGGGCAGTCGCGGGCGGCCTCGGCGGCGGCGTGCAGGACGGTGAGGACGGTGCCCGGCACCGGCTTGGACACGGCGGCGGTGGCCAGCTCGTCAGCACGCTTCAACGCGGCGCGGATAGCGGCCCCACCCGCTTCGGACACCCCCTGGGCGGCTTCGGCGAGCCCGCGCAGGACCTGGGAGAGGATCACCCCGGAGTTGCCCCGCGCTCCCTGCAACGCGCCCCTGGCGAGGGCGGCGAGCGCCTGACCGGCGTCGTCCGCGCCGGCGCGCAGCAGCGAGTCCTGGGCTGAGCGCATGGTCTGGGACAGGTTCGTGCCGGTGTCGCCGTCGGGCACGGGGAAGACGTTGATGCGGTCGATCTCGTCGCGCTCGGCGTCCAGCGACCGGACACACGCGTCCGCCCACCGGCGCACCGCCACCGCGTCGAGAACCTGCATGGCGGGGAGGGTATTCGATCGCGGAAGGCCCCGGTTTGGAGGCGTGGTGGGCGACGGGCTACCCTGTCCAGGTTGCCATGCCCGGCTGAGGCTTGTGCACGCTTGCGCGCCCGCCGGGGCGTGAGTACCGCTGGAGAAACCTTAAGGAGTGGCTGACGTGGCTGCCGTGTGCGACGTCTGTGGCAAGGGGCCGGGCTTCGGCAAGTCGGTCTCGCACTCCCACCGGCGCACCAACCGCCGGTGGAACCCGAACATCCAGACCGTGCGCGCGAAGGTCTCGTCTTCGCAGCGGCAGCGGCTGAACGTGTGCACCTCGTGCCTGAAGGCGGGCAAGGTGGTTCGCGGCTGAGTCCCGCGTCCGAGCGTTGTCGAAAGGCCCCCGGAGTTCCGCTCCGGGGGCCTTTCGGCGTGCTGGACGCTTTTCGGGTGCGCCGAGGGCCTTCACAACGCGCCGGGGAGCGGGGCTGACCAAGGGCGGCAAACTCGCGAGCGGGCAGCAGACGGCGAGGTGGGAAACGCGGCGGCCCGGCCGGGCAATGGCAGGGGCCCGGCCGGACAACGCGCGACCCCGTCGGGCAAGGCAGCGGCCCGGTCGTAGTCAGGCGGTGGCGCGGGCAAACGAGCAGCGCCCGCGCTACCGCAAGCCAGTAGACGACCGGTCAACTACCGGACAGTGCTACTAGACGACCGGTCAACTACCCGCTCGGCACGCACCGGCGATCGCGGTCAGGGGAGCTTCCAGTCGATCGGCTCCGCGCCCTGCTGCACCAGCAACTCGTTCGCCCGCGAGAACGGCCGGGACCCGAAGAACCCGGCCGCCGCCGACAACGGCGACGGGTGCGCCGACTCGATGCACGGGAACGGCTCCAGCATCGGCCGCAGGTTCCGCGCGTTGCGCCCCCACAGGATGGCCACCAACGGCTCGGACCGCTGCGCCAACGCCTTGATCGCCTGCTCGGTCACCGCCTCCCACCCCTTGCCCTGGTGGGAGTTGGACTTGCCCGGCTGCACCGTCAGCGCCCTGTTGAGCAGCAGCACGCCCTGCTCGCTCCACGGCGTCAGATCGCCGTTGGACGGCTTGGGGTGCCCCAGGTCGTCCACGTACTCCTTGTAGATGTTGATCAGCGACTTCGGGATCGGCCGCGTCTCCGGCGACACCGAGAACGACAAGCCCACCGCGTGCCCCGGCGTCGGGTACGGGTCCTGGCCCACGATCAACACCCGCACCCCGTGGAACGGCTGCTGGAACGCCCTCAGCACGTTCTCCCCGGCGGGCAGGTAGGTCCGCCCCGCGGCCACCTCCGCGCGCAGGAACTCGCCCATGTTCGCGATCTGATCGGCCACGGGCGCGAGAGCGCGCGCCCACCCGGCCTCGACAATTTCCTCAAGGGGACGTGCCACGGCGGTGGACCCTATCTCAGTCGATCCGGCGAAGATCCTTGCGGTAGGTCACGATGTTCCGAACGTACTTCTCCACCGCGAACTGCCAAGCACCTTCCGGCACGGTGTAGCCCTCGCGGACCCGCGCCGGCACACCCAACGCCATCGCCCGCGCCGGCACGTGCCCCTCGAACGACACCACCGCGCCCGCGCCGACGATCGCCCCGGTCTCGATCACCGCCCCGTTGAGCACGACCGAACCCGACGCGATCAGGCACCGGTCCGCGATGGTCGCGCCCTCGATGTGGACGTTGTGCCCGATCACGCACTCCTCGCCGATCAACGTCGGGTGCACCTCGGTGCAGTGGACGACCGTGCCGTCCTGGACGGACGTCCGCGCACCGATCTCGATCCGCCCGTAATCACCGCGCAGCACCGCTTGCGGCCACACGGAGGCGTGGGCGCTGATGCGGACGTCGCCGATCACGGTGGCGTCGGGGTGCACGTAGGCGTCCGGGTGGATCACCGGTTCGTAGTCGCCCAGCGCGTAGATCGGCACGAGCGTCCTCCTAGAGCTCCTTCGCGAAGCAAAGGCTTTCCGGATGATGCCGGTACACACCGAAGTTGTCGATGCGCTCGTACCCGCTGCTCCGGTAGAGCCCGATCGCCTCGGGCTGGCGCGTGCCGGTCTCCAGGACCATGCGCGTGCGCCCGACCGCCCGCGCCGACGACTCCAGCTCCGCGAGCACCCGGCGCGACAAACCCCGTCCCCGCACGGAGTCCACCGTGTACATGCGCTTGATCTCGGCGTCGCCGGGCCGGATCGAGCCGTCGGCCACGTCGTGCGCCCGCCAGCCGCCGCACGCCACCGGCACGCCGTCGAGGTAGCCGACGACGAAGTGCCCCAGCGGCGCGGCGAACTGCGCCGGGTCGACCGGGGTGACGTCCTCGTCGCCGTAGCGGACCACGAAGACCTGCTGGAGGTCCGCGATCAACTTCACCGAGTCTGGATGGTCATACGCCCGTGTGAATAGTTCCACATCCACCACCCTAACCCGGCGGTCCAGGGGTTATCGCCAGTGCTCCCACCCCGGCGGCTTCTCGTAGACCCGCCCGTCCACGGTCACCCCGCCGCCGTGGCGGACCGTGCCGATGGTGCGCCAACCGTCCGGCACGCCCTTCGGGTCCGGGAACGTGGCCGCCAGCGCGTGGTCCTCGCCGCCGGTGAGCACCCAGTGCCGCGCGTCCGCGCCCAACGCCGAGGCGACGTCCAGCAGTCGCGGGTGGACCTCCAGCAGTTCGGTGCGGATGTCGATGCCGATGCCCGACTCGTCCGCGATGTGCCCGAGGTCGGCCAACAACCCGTCCGAGACGTCGATCATCGCCGTCGCCCCGGCCGCCGCCGCCTGCGGACCCGCCGCGTACGGCGGTTCGGGGTTCCGCTGCGCCCCGACGACCGCCACCGGCGACCGGAAACCGCGCTGCAACACCGCGAGCCCACCCGCCGCCCAGCCCAGCCGTCCGCACACGGCCACGACATCACCCACTTGGGCTCCCGACCGGGTGACGGGCTCCTGTCCGTTCATGTCGCCGATGGCCGTAACGGAGATCACCAGTGTCGCGGAGGACACCATGTCCCCACCCACCACACCGGCCCCCGCGGCGGCGGCCTCCTGCCACAGCCCGGCGGTGATCCCCTCGATCACCGAGGAGGGCGTGTCGGCGGGGCACGCCAGCCCCACCGTCAGGGCCGTGGGCACGGCTCCCATCGCCGCGACGTCGGCCAGGTTGACGGCCGCCGCCTTGCGGCCGACCTGCTCGGGAGACGACCAGTCGAGTCTGAAGTGGACACCCTCCACGAGCACGTCGGTGGACACCACGACACGCCCGTCCGGGGCGGCCACGACGGCCGCGTCGTCCCCCGGTCCGAGGAGGGTCGTCGGCGGCTGCGTCCTCCCTGCCGTCACCCGGCGGATGAGACCGAACTCACCCACTTCAGCGACCGTGTCCGCGTTCAGCGGCGGCTCCGGACGCAAGATTGCCTCCCGTTCTGAGCATTCGGAACCCCAACTGGGGTACGTTGCTGACCACGTTCCTACCCCGACCTAACCTGTCGCGACGAAGGGGCACGCCGTGGTGCACGCATACATCCTCATCCAGACCGAGGTCGGCAAGGCAGCCGCCGTCGCGGCAGAGATTTCCGGCATCCCCGGTGTGGCCACCGCGGAGGACGTCACCGGCCCGTACGACGTGATCGTCCGCGCCGAGGCCGACACCGTCGACCAGTTGGGACAGCTCGTGGTCGCCCGCATCCAGAACGTCGAGGGCATCACCCGAACACTGACCTGCCCGGTGGTCCACCTGTAGGCCCGTGTTGTCATAACGGGGTGGCACAGGAACCGGAACCCACGTCCCTGCTCCCCCGCCCCCTGCTGGCGGTGGCCATCGGCCTTCCGGCACTGCTCGCGGCGGGCGTGGCAGCCGTGGGCCTGTTCCTGGGCACGGGCGGCAAGGAAGACCCGGCAGGCCCCACCGCGGACCGTTCGGGCCCGGTGGCACTGGTCCCCGTGCCCGCGCCGAAGGCGGAGTCCGAGGAGTGCAAGGCCCTGCTGAGCAAACTCCCGATGCAACTGGTCTCGAACAGCATCCAGATGCCCCGCCGAGAGCTGGCCACCCCCGCCCCGCCGGGCGCCCTGGCATGGGGTGACGCACAACACGAGCCGATCGTCCTGCGCTGCGGCCTGGACCGACCGGCCGAACTGACCCAGACCGCGCGACTGCGCGTGATCTCGGACGTCCAGTGGCTGGAGATCTCACAAGCAGGCGCCTCCACCTGGTACGTAGTCGACCGCCCGGCCTACGTGGCGTTGACCGTGCCCGCAGACGCCGGCACCGGCCCTCTCCAGGACATCTCGACAACGATCAGGGACACCTTGCCGGCCGTCCCCATCGACACCAAGGGCTAACCCCCACCCCGCACCGCACACACCATCGACGGCGGTGCGGGGCTGAACCGCGCGGCGACGGCGGTACGGGGCGGCGGGACCACTCGGCGACGGCCAGGCAGGGCGGTGTCCAGGTGGCGGCTCGGGCGGGCGACTCGGGGGCGGAAGCTCGGGGGCGACTGCGGCGGAATCAGGCGCCAGCGGCGCGGGCGGCGAGGCCAGCGGCGGCGCGAAGGACCTCGGGGCGCAAGGACCTCGGGTGGGTTGGCTCGGGCGGTTAACGGCGGCTCGGGGCGGTGGCGCAAAAGGGCGTCCGCGGGGGTGTCGGCAGTGCGTTGGCTGTGCGTCGACGGTGCGCCGGCTTGGTGTGGCGGATGCGGAGGGGCGGCCTCCGGCCCCCGTCTCCATTATCCCACTGGGGACCGACAGAAACGGCCCTGCGAGCTGAGAGCTCACCGCAAGACGTCAACGGTCGCTTGTGCAGCACGCACTCTGGGCGCGAAGCGCATCGTCCTTGCGCGCGTAGCACGCTTGAATCCCTTCGGCGCGCGCGAAGCGCGCACACCCACCCGGGGCTTTTGCGTCATCCCCGTATGGCCTGCCCGAAGGGCTACCACCAGGCCATACGGGGATGACGCAAAAGCCCTGCCCTTGCTCTTGCGTCCATCCTTGGCGGCCTGCCCGCCGGCGAGGCGCTTTTGATCTTTGAAAAGACCAGAGTCAGCGCAAACCGGTACCACGAGACAATGCAGTGTCGATCAAAGTGGTCAACAGAGAAGGGTAGTCGACCCCGGTCTCCGCCCACATCCGAGGATACATGGAAATAGGAGTGAACCCCGGCATGGTGTTGACCTCGTTCACCACCAGCTCGTCATAATCCGTCACAAAGAAGTCCACCCGAGCCAACCCCTGGCAATCCAACGCCCGAAACGCGGTGATCGCCATCTCCCGCAACGACTCCGACACATGCGACTCCAACCGCGCCGGAATGTCGAACTCGCACACATCATCCAAGTACTTGGCGTCGAAGTCGTACCAGTCGACCGCTCCCCCGACCACCCGCAACTCCGCCGGCAGCGACGCCTCGACCCGCCCGTCCGGGAACTCCAACACCCCGCACTCGACCTCGCGCCCGACCACGGCCGCCTCAATGATGACCTTCGGGTCGGTCTTGCGCGCCAAAGCGATCGCGCTGTCCAGGTGCGACCAGTCGACGACCTTCGAAATACCCACCGACGACCCGGCCCGCGCCGGCTTCACGAACACCGGCAACCCCAGCCGCGAACGGTCCTCGGCCGACAGCGTCTCCTGGTCCCGCCGCAGCACCACGAAGTCACCCACCGGCAACCCCGCACCCTGCAACAGCCGCTTGGTGAACTCCTTGTCCATCGCCACGGCCGAAGCCAGCACCCCGGGCCCCACGTACGGGATGGACGCCAACTCCAGCAGCCCCTGGATGGTCCCGTCCTCGCCCCAAGCCCCGTGCAACACCGGGAACACCACGTCCACGTCGGACAGCACCTCGTCGGGCGACACGGGCACCAGCTCGCCGCCGGACACCGGCACGAGCGAGTTCACCGACGGGAGCTGACGGTCGCGCACCTCGAGCGCCTTGGTGTCGTCGGCGCCGATCACCCACCGGCCGTCCTCCTGGGTGATGCCGACGGGCACCACCTCGAAGCGCGAGCGGTCCAGGTGCGGGAGGATGCTGCCGGCGGACAGGCAGGAGACCATGTGCTCGCTGCTGCGCCCGCCGAACACGACGGCGACCTTGGTCTTTCGTGTCATGGTTCGCGACCCTACCCGGATGGCGTAACGCCCGATCCCAGCAGCTCCACCAACACCGGCAGGGCCCGGTCCAGCTCGGCGCGCGAGCACGCGCCGTACCCGATCGCCACCCCGAACACCTTCGGCCGGCCCGCGTGGTGCCGCGCCAGGCCATCGAGCCGGAACCCGCGCGCCTCCGCCTGCGCCAGCAACTCGCGCTCCGCCACCGCGTCCTCCAGCAGCACGACCACGTGCGCGCCGGCGTCGTCCCCGAGCACCGACACGCCCGCCGCCGCCAACGTGGACGCCACCAGTGCCCGCCGCTCCGACAGCTCACGCCGCAGCTTGCGAAGGTGCCGGCCGAGGTCGCCGTGCCGGGCCAGCTCCACCAGCACGCGCTGCCCGGCCGCCGACGGGCTCGTGCCGGTCCGGTCCCTGTGCGCCAGCACGTCCGCGGCGATCCGCTCCGGCGCGACCATCCACCCGGCGCCCAACGTCGGCGTGAGGATCTTGCTCGTCGTCCCCAGGTGCACCACCACGTCCGGCGCCAGCGCGGCCAGCAACGGCAGGGGCGCCACGTCGAACCGGAGCTCGCCGTCGTAGTCGTCCTCGACGACCAGCCACCCCTCCGCCCGCGCCCGCTCGACCAGCGCGACCCGCCGCGCCGCCGACATCCGGCCGCCCATCGGGTACTGGTGGGCCGGCGAGCAGTACACCCCGCGCACACCCGCGGGCACGCCCTCGACGAGCAACCCCTCCTCGTCCACGGGCGCCTGCACGACCTTCACGCCGGCCGACCGCAACGCCCACACCGCCCGCTGGTACCCGGGTTCCTCCACGGCCACCGAATCACCGGGCTTGAACACCGCAGCCGCGAGCTCCACCAGGGCGGCCGTCGTCCCACCGGTCGCCAGCACCTGCTCGTCGCTCAACCCGCCCCGCACCGCCAACCCCCGGTGCCGCAGCAGGTGTTCCGCGACCACGGCCCGGTACTCGGGCAGCCCTCCGCGCTGCGGCCGGAACAACGGCAACGCGTCCGCCGCCGCCCGCCACGCCCGCCGCCACGCCGCCCGGTCCAACCCTTCGGCCCACGGCGCACCGGGAGCGAGGTCGACCACATCAAGGGGCTGAGGCGACACCGGTGCCTTGCGCGGCTTGGACTTCAGGGCGCCCGGCGGGGTGGTCGTGACGTACGTCCCGGAGCCGTGCCGGCCGGCGATCCAGCCCTCGGCGTGCAGCTGCTCGTATGCTGCTGCCGTCACGGTCCGGCTCACGCCCAGCCGCTCGGCCAGCGCCCGCGTGGACGGCAGCCGGTCGCCCAGGCGCAGCCGCCCGTCCGCCGCCGCCGTGCGCAGGGCGTCGGCGAGCTGCACGGCCAGCGGCTCGGCGGAGGCCCGGTCCAACGTCACGGGCAGTGCGGTCTCGGCCACAAGTGGCCTCCTGGATCACCTCGAAATTGGCCCTTGAGAAGTACCACTTTACCCGCGAACCTCACCACATGACCACGTCGCCCCCGACGGAGCCGACCGGGGACACCGCCCCGCTGTCCCCGACCGACCGCAGCACGATCAAGCGCGGCAAGCACCGCGCCGTCACCGACCGGGCCGCCCTGCACGCCGTGCTCGACAACGCCCTGTTCTGCCACCTCGCCGTGGTCGTCGACGGGGCGCCGCTGGTGCTGCCGACCGGCTTCGGCCGCGACGGCGACCGCATCTTCCTGCACGGCTCGACCGGCGCGCGCAGCCTGCGCGAGGCCGCGACCGGCATCCCGGTGTGCGTGGCCGTGACGCTCGTGGACGGCGTGGTCTACGCGCGGTCGGCGTTCGACCACTCCATGAACTACCGCGCCGCCGTCATCCACGGCACCGCCGTCCCGGTCACGGACCCGGACGAGAAGGCGCACGCCCTCCGGGTGCTCACCGACCACATCGCGCCCGGCTCGTGGGACTACGCCCGCAAGCCCACGCCCAAGGAGATGGCCGCGACCTCCGTGCTGGCGCTGGACCTCACCGAGGCGTCGGTGAAGATCCGCTCCGGCCCGCCCGGCGACGAGGACGAGGACGTGGCCGCCAACGAGAAGTGGGCGGGCGTCCTGCCGCTGCACTCGACGTGGGGCAAGCCCGAGCCCGACCCGTCGCTGGTCGGCGAGTGGGACGTGCCCGAGCACGTCACCTCGCGCGCGGGGACGTCACAGGGATAGCGGCCCGGCCACCGGGTCGAAGCGGAACGGACGCATGGTGCGCTCGCCGTCGCGGTACACGTGGATCGTGACGGCGGGGTCCCCGCCGTCGTTGCGCACCTGGTGGACGTAGTTCGGCCCGAACACGCGCGACTGCCCGGCCACCAGGTGGTGCAGCACCTGGGTCGGGCCGGGCGCGACGACCTCCGTCAGCGCGCCGCTGACCACCGTGAACGCCCCGCTGGTCGCGCCGTGGTCGTGCAGGTCGGCGGTCTGGCCGGGCAGCCAGCTCATCAGCCACACCTCCTGCTGCTCGGTCTTCTCGACCAGCGCGGCGAAGCGGGTGTCGGGGTCGTAGCGCAGCAGGTGTGCCCAGCGCTCCCGCCGCACGGCCACGTCGAGCGCGATCCGCACCGGGTGCAGGGCGGCGTGCGACTGGGGCAGGGCGATGGTGTTCTCCGGAACGGCGAACATGGTTCCTTCTTCTTCGGTGATGTGCGGAAGCGTGAGCCGTCAGCCCACAGGACGCGAATCGATCACCGACAGGAACAGAGCGCGCTGGCGACCAGGCTGAGGTCGATGTGACCCCGCCCGTTGCTCATGGCGCGGAAAGACATGCCAAGAGGGTGACAGCCGAGGTCTCCCCGGGCAAGCCCTCCCACGCCTCGGAACACACCTTCAGCCGACCAGGTGATCAAGAGCCTTCAGCACGTCGGCCACCAGATCAGCCGTGTCCTCACACCCGGCGGACATCCGCACCAGCCCCTCGGGCACCGGGTCACCCCACTGCGCCCGCCGGTCCAAGGTCGTGTGCAGCCCGCCGAAACTGGTCGACTCCGCCACCAGCTCCGACCGCTTGAAGAACTCCGCCACCGCCTCGACGGAAGCCAACTCGAAGGTCAACACCCCGCCGAACCGACGCATCTGCCGAGCGGCCACCTCGTGCGCCGGGTCCTCCAGCGCGCCGGGCCACCGCAGCCCGTGCACCGCCGGGTGGTCCTTCAACACCGCGTACAGCGCCGCCGCGTTCTCGGCCTGCCGCGCCAGCCGCAGGTCCAGCGTCCCCAGTCCCCGGTGCGCCAGCCACGCTTCGAACGGCCCCGGGATGGCGCCGCCGGTGGTCCGCGCCGCCCGCACCTTCTCCGCCAGCTCCGGATCGGCCGTCGTCACGTGCCCCAGCAGCACATCGCTGTGCCCGGCGACCGCCTTGGTGTCACTGCTCACCACGATGTCCGCGCCCAGCTCCAACGGACGCTGCCCCAACGGCGTGGCCGTCGTGTTGTCCACCGCCACCAAGGCCCCGACTACATGCGCCTGCTCGACGAGCGCCGCGATGTCGCACACGTCCAGTCCGGGGTTGGACGGCGACTCCAGCAACACCAGCCGAACGCCCTCGAACGACGGGTACGGCCCGGCGGTGGGCGCTTCCACCACCGTCACCGGCATCTCGGCGACCAGCTTCCGGGTCATGTAGTACCCGTCCGACGGCACCACCACGGTGTCCCCGGGCGCGAGAACCACCCGCAGCATGGTCGAGATCGCCGCCATCCCCGATGGGAACAGCACCGCTTCACCACCGTCGAGCGACCCCAAAGCGGCTTCCAACGCCCGCCAGGTCGGGTTGTGCGGCCGACCGTAGCTGTCCGAGCCGCCCAGGTGGTACACCGAGGCGAACACCGGACTACTGCCGAACGGCTCCCCGGGCACCGCCGGCACCGAGTGCACCACCCGCGTGCCATCACCCCAGCCACTCACGGCCGCCCCCTGCTCGCTCACTGCCGCTCGGCCTTCCGCTCGCGCTCCAACAACGCCGACGTCAACAGCCGAGGGTCCAACCCCTCGTGGCACACCCGGTGCACGCCGTCGGTGATCGGCATGTCCACACCCAACCGCGCCGCCAGCTCACGGATCGACGAACACGACTTCACGCCCTCGGCCACCTGCCCGTGCGCGGCCTCCTGCGCCTGCGCCACGGTGTCCCCGCGCCCGAGCCGCTCCCCGAAGGTCCGGTTGCGCGACAACGGGGACGCGCACGTCGCCACCAGGTCGCCCAACCCGGCCAGGCCCGCGAAGGTCAACGGGTCAGCGCCCAACGCCGCGCCCAGGCGCGCGGTCTCCGCCAGGCCGCGGGTGATGATCGAGGCCATCGTGTTGTCCCCGAACCCGAGCCCGGCCGCCATGCCGCACGCCAGCGCGATGACGTTCTTGCACGCCCCGCCCAACTCGCAGCCGACGACGTCGACGTTGGTGTAGGGCCGGAAGTACGAGGTGGAACAGGCGTGCTGGAGGTCCACCGCCCGGTCGTGGTCGGTGCACGCGATGACCGTCGCGGTGGGCTGCTCGGCCGCGATCTCCTTGGCCAGGTTCGGCCCGGACACCACGGCCACCTGGTCCTCCGGCACATCGGCGACCTCGCGGACCACTTCGCTCATCCGCTTGAGCGTGCCCAGCTCGACACCCTTGGCGAGGCTCACCAGGGTGGCTCCGCCCGGCAGCAGCGGCTTCCACTCGGCCAGGTTCTCCCGCAGGGTCTGGCTCGGCACACCCAGCACGACGGCCTGCGCTCCGTCCAACGCCTTCTCCGGGTCGTGCGTGGCGACCAGGTTGGCCGGCAGCACGGTCGAGGGCAGGTAGCCCGAGTTCACCCGGGACCGGGTGATCTCGTCGGCGACCTCCGCCCGACGAGCCCACAGGACGACGTCCGTGCCCGCATCCGCGAGCACCTTCGCGAAGGCCGTGCCCCACGACCCCGCACCCATCACCGCAACGCGTTCCATCGCTCAGCTCTTCTTCGCGGAGTAGAAACCCACGGGCGCGGCCTCCTGGCGAACGTCCGCCAGCAGGTCCTTGACCTCGCCCATGATCACGTCGGTGACCTCGCGCAGCAGCGGCAACGACTCCGGCTTGCCCCGGAACGCCGACAGGTCGACCGGTGCGCCGACCTTGGTCACGATCGTCTTGCGCGGGAACGGCCGGAACTTCTTACGGTAGTGGTCGTAGATCTCACGGGTGCCCCAACGAGCGGCGGGCAGCACCGGGACGTCGTGCTCCAACGCCAGGCGGGCGACACCCGTGCGACAGGTCATCGGCCAGCCGTCCGGGTCCTTGGTGATCGTGCCCTCGGGGTAGATGACCACGACCAGCCCCTGCTCCAGGGCGTCGTGCGCGGCACGCAGGCTCTGCTGGGCGTCGGTGGTGCCCCGGTAGACGGGGATCTGCTTCGCGCCCTTGACCACCGTTCCGACGAACGGGACGTTCCACAGGCTGTGCTTGGCCAGGAAGTGCGGCACCCGCCCCTGCTTGTGGGTGAAGACGGCGTCGTACACGGGGTCGAGGTGGGACACGTGGTTCATCACCAGGAGCGCGCCACCGGTCTTGGGGATCCGTTCCCCACCCTCGTTGCGCCGCCGCGCCAGCAGCGCGGTCAACGGGTAGAAGACCGCCGCGGCGAACCCCACCCAGAAGCCGCCCTTCTCCTTGGCCACCCTGTACTCCCTCTCGTCACCCGCCGGACGCCTGGAGTCTTCCCGTAGGTCCGTCCCGGGTCCAGTCGCCGGCCGCGCTCGTCGGCGTCGGATATCGGGGAGTATGGCTGTGTGCGTGCCGACGTGGACCTCGTGGTGCCGGTGAAGGCCCTACGACGTGCGAAGACCCGTTTGGTTGGCGTCACCGACGACCGACCGTCCTTGGCGCTGGCGTTCGCCCTGGACACCATCTCCGCCGCCTTGCCGGTAGTCCGCAGTGTGCTTGCCATCACAGACGACCCCTCGGTAGCCGCCGAACTAGCAGCCCTGGGCGTCGAATCCACCCCAGGCCCAGAAGGCCTCAACGAAGCCCTGCACCACGGCGCAACCCTCCTACGTTCCCGAGACCGCCACTCAGTAGTGGGCGCCCTACAAGCCGACCTACCAGCCCTCCGAACCGACGAACTAAAGCTCGCCCTAGCCGCAGCCGACGGCCGCGCCTTCTGCCCAGACCGCCAGGGAACCGGCACCACCCTCTTGCTCTCGGCACCGGGCGAAGACCTGATGCCCCGGTTCGGCATCGGCTCGGCCGAGGCACACGCAAGAGACGCACAACCCCTCATCGGCCCGTGGCCCTCACTACGCAACGACGTAGACACCGCCGAAGACCTGGAACTGGCAGCCACCCTAGGCCTAGGCCCAAGAACCTGCGCCGCCCTAACCCCCGTCTGCGGCTAGCCACACCACACTGCACACACAACACACCCACCGCGCGCAGCGCGGGTCGGCGGAGCCGGCAAGTGGCAGTCCGCCGGGGAGGACACAACTCAACTTGGGCTTCTTGCTTGTGTCATCC
>NZ_JBBEGC010000122.1:0-21737 GCF_037401995.1 Saccharothrix sp. CCNWYY140 | reverse complement strand
GGCCATACGGTGGGGGAACCGAGGCCCTCCACTTGTAGGTAACACCTACCGCGCGCTCCGCGCGCGAAGACCGCGCTTCGCGCGCCGAAAAGCGGCGGTAGGTGCTGTTCGGGGTGCTACGCGGCCAGGAACTTGACCAGGAGCTGGGAGATCTCGTCGCCGTGGGTCCACAAGAACCCGTGAGGCGCGCCCTCGATCTCCACGTACTCCGCGCTCGGCAGCAGCCTGGCGAACTCCCGGCCACTGGCGTCCACCGGCAGGATCCGGTCCCCAGTGCCGTGCACGATCAACGTCGGGACGCCGGTCTCCGCGATCTTCGGGATGTCCGCTCGGAAGTCGGTCAGCCAGCTCTGCACCACGGCCCACGAGGCCTTGGCACCCGCGCCCGCTGCGATGGCGTAGCTGGTGCGGACAGCGGCCTCGCTGATGCGGGTGCCCAGGTTCTCGTCGAGGTTGTAGAAGTCGGCGTAGAACTGGTCGAACCACGCGTAGCGGTCGGTCTTGGCGGCTGCCTCGATGCCTTCGAACACAGAAGCGTCGACGCCGCCGGGGTTGTCGTCCGTCTTGAGCAGGAAGGGTTCCAGGGACGCCAGGAACGCGGCCTTCGCGACTCGGTCCGCGCCGTGGCGGGACAGGTAGCGGCCGACCTCGCCGGTGCCCATCGAGAAGCCGACCAGGACGACGTCTGTCAGGTCCAGTGTGGTCAGGACGGTGTGCAGGTCGTCGGCGAAGGTGTCGTAGTCGTAGCCGACGCTGGGCTGGCTGGACTTGCCGAAGCCGCGGCGGTCGTAGGTGATGACGCGGTGGCCGGCGTCGAGCAGTGCCTGTTCCTGCTTCTCCCAGGACGCACCCGACAGCGGGTAGCCGTGGATCAGGACGACCGGCTGGCCGGTGCCGCGGTCGGTGTAGTGGAGGTTGATGTCGGCGGTGTTCTCCTGGCCGACCTTGATGTACGGCATGGCGTTCCCCTTCGCGGAGCTGGTGGAGCGGGTGGCTCGGCTGACAGGAACGAAGCTATTACCGAACGATCGGTAAAGCAACGTGACGAAGAGGACGTTGCGTCTTGACCGTTCGTTCGGTAAACATGGTGGGTATGGCGCGTCCACCGACGGTCCACGACGACGAGCTCTACGACCGGCTTGCGGAGGTCTTCCGCACCACCGGCTACGAAGGCGCGTCCCTGGGCGCACTGGCCGAGTCCACCGGTCTGAAGCGGGCCTCGCTCTACCACCGGTTCCCCGACGGCAAGGCGCAGATGGCGGAGGCCGTGCTGGCCCGCGTCGAGCGCCTGTTCGACGAGCTGCTGGAACCCCTGCGCACCGACCCCGACCCCCGGTCGGGCATCGTGCGGACGGCGGAGCGGATCAGCGAGTTCTACGGCGGCGGCCTGCTCTCGTGCGTGCTGGACACCCTGCCGCTGAGCGGCGCGCCCGACGCCGTGCGACAACGGGCGGCGCAGGTGGCGGAGGTGTGGATCTCCGCGATGGCCGACGCCGCCTGTCGGGCCGGTCGGGCGCCGGAAGAGGCGCGGGCGGCGGCCGAGGACGCATTCGCCTGGGCGGAGGGCGGTCTCGTCTACGGGCGCCTGTTCGGCGACGGCGGACCGTTCAAGCGGGCGTTGGACCGGATGCCCGACCTGCTGCTGGGGACCTAGCCGCTGGGGACCTAGCCGCGCTGGGTACCTAGCCGACGCGCGCGTAAGCGGCGGTCAGGCCCTTGGTGATCTCGTTCGCGACCTGGTCGGCCAGTTCGGGCGGGTCGGACTGGCCGCTGACCACGTCCACCGACACGGAGATCACGGTCCGCCCCACGCGATACGTGTGGCGGGAGAACGAGCCGTTCGCGGGCTGGACGCCGCCGCCGGTGTCGGCGTGCAGCTGGTAGCGCACGTAGCCCTCGTACCCGTTCTGCCCCAGGCCCGGTCCGGTGGTCTCGGCCGTCTTCACCGACAGGCGCTGGTCACCGGCGTCCTTCTGCTCCTTCTCCAGCGCCGCCCGGCGGCACTCGACGTACTCGCCGGACTTGCGGATCTCCACCCACTCCTTGGCGCCCGCCTCGTCCGGGAACACCGCGGCGGCCGACGAGACGTACCACTTCGCCTCACCCCGCTGGAGTTGCGGGCCGACGTGCCGGGCCGACAGGGGGAGCTTCGCGTACGCCGAGTCGTACCCGCAGTCGCCGGGGGCGAGCACCTCCGCCGCGGACTCCGGGCGGAACACCGTCCACGGCCCGCCCAGGTCGGCCGGCGTCAGGACGGCGGCCTGGGCCAGCGCGGTGGTCGCGGGATCCGCGGTGGGGGTGGTCGTCTGGGCGCTGGAGGGCGGGTCGCCGGTGACGGACGGGGCGGTGCTCTCCTCGCCGCTGCCGCACCCGCCCAGCACGAGCGCTGCCACGGCGACGGCCGGCAACCAGCGTGAGGCGTCCACCGGTCACCCCGCTTCCCGATGCATCGTCCAGCTTGGACAGTCACGGTAAACGCTGCCGTCCGGGCTCGCTCGTCGGGAATTGTCGGTGCCCCGTGCGATCCTCACGGTCGTGGTCATCGAATTCGACGCCGAGCTGTGGCTCTGGGACGCGCGCCGGGACGACAGCTGGACGTTCGTGAGCCTGCCCGTGGAGGCCTCCGAGGACATCCGCGAGCTGGTCGGCGGCGCGCGCCGGGGGTTCGGGTCGGTGCGCGTGCGGGTCGTGGTGGGGGCGACGACGTGGTCGACGTCGATCTTCCCGGACAGCGGGAAGGGGTGTTACGTGCTGCCGGTCAAGAAGGCGGTGCGCAAGGCGGAATCGTTGGAGGCGGGTGATGTGACGAGGGTGAGCGTCGAACTGGTCGACTTCTGACCGGCTGTCGCGGGGCGGCACGGGCTGTCGGGTGGCCGCAACCGGCCATGCGGCGGGCGATGGGTTCCGCGCGCCCGACACTGGTGCGGGCAGGCACCGGGAGAGGGGGCGGGGTGGACGAGACGTTGCGGGAGTTGGGGATCATCTCCGACTACGAGCAGCTCGCCGAGGAAGTCCGCGTCGTGCGACGGCGGTTGGCGGAGGTCCGGGCGACCGCCGAATCACCCGATGGGATGGTCGGGGTGACCGTCGGTGGCGGGGGTGAGCTGGTCGACCTGTGGCTGGACCCGCGGATCTACCGGCAGCCGGACTCGGAGGCGCTCGCGCGCACCATCGCCGAGACGGTCCGGCGGGCCGCGCGCGGCGCCCAGGAGCAGGGCGTCGAGATCGCCGCCGCGTTCCTGCCCGCCGACGCCACGCCGGAGTCCGCAGACCTGCGGTTCGACCCGTTGCTGCGCGAACTGGACCGGAGGTGACCCGTGGGCTTCGACCACAACCACGACGGCGCGGTCGACATGGACATCGACGCCACCGCGCGCGAGCTGGGACAACTGCGCGCCACCGGTGAGAACTTCGGCCGGCAGTGGGCGGCGCTGCGCACGAGCATCCAGGAGTCGGCCGGCAAGCTGGGCAAAGGGCCGATGGGCCGGGAGTTCAAGGCCTCCTACGACACGTGGGCGGCCACGCTCGGCCAGTACGCCGACGACGTCGTGAAGGGGTACCGGGAACTGGCCGACGCCGGCGACGGCTCCGTGCGCAAGTACCGGGAAGCCGACGCCGCCGCGGCACGGCTCTACAAGCCCTGACGCGACATGGGGATGCCTGTCCCGCGGCTGCCGTTCAGCGACGTCGGGCCGAAGCTCGTGGGCCTCGCCGGCAACCTGTTCGACCGGGTGTGCGCACTCATCGGCGGCGAGCAGGCGTACCCGCCGGACGAGCCCGAGGACGCCCGCGCGCTGGCCCGGGCGTGGCGCGCGGCGGCCGACCGGCTCGACGAGGCCGTGCAGTCCGGCGTGCGGATCACCGGGGCCGTGTTCGACGCGTGGCCGGACGGGGCCGGATTCGAGTTCAAGTCGTCGTCGTCGAAGTTCCACACCGGCGCGCACAGCACCGGCGAGGGCGGGATCGACGCACTGGTCGCCGAGATGCGCAAGATCGCCGACGCCTGCGACGACTACGCCGAGGAGGTCTACAAGCAGCGGCTGGCCACGCGGATCGAGATGCTGATCAACGCGGCGGCCTTCGCGCTGGCGTTCACCGGCGGCGGGGCGATCGCGGGGATGTTCGTGCGCAAGGTCGCGTCGAACGTGCTCAAGCGCATCACGCTGTCCGCGCTGAACCTGGGCGCGCGGACCCGGACCGCGGCGGCCGGGCGGGTCGCGCTGGACCTGGGGATCGAGCTGGGCAAGGAGGCCGGCGAGGAGTTCGTCATCTCGGCCGGGACGCAGCTGGGCAGCATGGCCGCCGGCTACAACCCCGACGGGTTCGACACCAAACGGGTGCTCACCGACACCGGCGCCGGCGCGATCGGCGGGGCGCTGGGGTTCGGGCCGGGCAAGGCGATCTCGAAGCTGCCGGTCAAGAGCGGTCTGGGACAGCACGTGGTCGCCGGCTTGACCGGCGGCGGCTTGAACGCGGTGACCTCGCCCGTGGCGAGCCTGGCGGCGCAGAACATCGCGGACGGCGAGTTCGGCAGGCTCGACGACCTCGGCGCGTACGGGACGGCGATCGAGGACAACGGCGTGACGGCGGGGCGGATGGGCGCGTTCCGGGCCAACGGGTCGCTGGCCGCGTCGCAGGTCGGGCAGGCGGTCGGGGCGCAGCCGAACCTGTCCGGTGCGCCCTCGCCGGGGTTGTCGGGCGATCCGGGCGGTCCGCCGTCCGGGCCACCGCCGGGCGGCGACCCGACACCGTGGCAGGGGGATTCGTCCGCTACGAGCTCGGGGACGGCTGCGGTCGAGACCGGGGCGGGGGGTGGGCGGCAGGGGGAGAGTGGGGCGGAGGCCGCCGGGTCGGCTGGGGCGGAGGTCGGCGGGTCGGCTGGGGTGGAGCGGGCCTCGGGGCGGTCGGTCGCGCCTACGGGGCCGGCGGGCGAGTTCACCGGGGGTCGCGAGGGCAACGCTGGGTCCACAGTGGACGAACCGGTGGGTCGAGAGGGCAGCGGGAAGGCCGAGCCGGCACCGAAGTCGTCGGGGGTGGCACAAGAACGGTCGTCGGAGGGGGCGTCGGAGGCGGCGCAGGAGGGGTCGTCCGGGACGGCACCGGAGCGGTCTCCGGACGCGGTAGGGGAGGGGTCTTCGGAGGCGGTGTCGGAGGCGGCGCCGGAGTCCGCGGCGGAAGCGGTGTCGGAGGCTGTGCCGGAGTCGGCGCGGGAGTTGTCGCGCGGGGTGTCGCCGGAGGTGGAGGCGGTCTGGGATCGGGTTCCGGGCCAGGTGCAGGCGGTGTGGGGCGGGTTGCCGGTTGATGCGCGGCAGGCGGTCGTGGCGCTGGCTGGGGCGAATGCGAACCCGAACGCCATTCTGCACCGGGTCAGGAACATCGCGTCCTCGGTGGTGCCGGGCGATCCGGGGAGGTCGTTGGGCGAGATCGTCGCGGGGATGGGTGAGGCGGAGAGTCGGGCGTTCGGGGAGAAGCTCGCCGGCAGTGTGTCCGGGAAGGGTGCGGCGGCGCGCAAGAAGGGTATGACGCCGGAGGAGTTGGCCGAGGTGGGTGCCAACCCCGGCAAGGGGATGCTCGCCGAGGCGGAGGACATCGCGCTGCTGCTGGACCGGTTGGAGGCGCTGGAGAACCACGACGTCGACGTGTCGGCGGCACGCAAGACCCTGGCGAACTACCTGGGCAACGCGCGCAAGGTGCAGGAGGGGCGGGGCAACGTCAAACGGTCTCAACTGGACGGTGACGCGACCAACGTCCTGGGGTTGCTGGCACAGGTCGACGCGGCGGTGGCGTTGGCCGAGCTGCACCCTGTGCTGCTGGACCAGTTGGGCTTGCCGGGGTTGAGGATCACCGGGCTGCTGGAGCCGGTGCCGGGTGCGACCAAGGCGGACACCGACATCGACATCCACGGGGTGTTGGCGGACGGGACGGAGGTGTGGTTCGAGTCCAAGGACCTGCGGTGGTTCGGGGCGGAGTCCAGTACATACGACGACGTGACCGAGCAGATCGCGGCTCAGCGGGCGCTTGCCGGGCCGGACGCCAAGGTCGTCGCGCTGTTCACGAACGAGTTGGGGCAGGAGGCGGCGGACGGGCTGATCGCGAGCGGTGCGGACGCGGTCCTGCACCACCACGGCTTCTCCCTGTTCACCGTCGTCGCCCAACGCCCCACCGGCAATCCCGCCCAACGAACAAGCCCCACCCCCGAGCCCGCGCCGCCAGCAGACCTGGCGCCGACTGCCAACCCTGCGCCGCCGACCCGCCCCGCGCCGCCAGCCGAGCCCGCGCCGCCAGCCGAGCCCGGGCGGCTGGCCGAGCCCGAGCCGCTGGCCGAGCGTGCGCTGCCGGCCCGCCCTGCGCCGCAGGGCGAGCGTGCGCCGCTGGCAGAGCCCGCCCCGCCGACCCGCCCCGCGCCGCCGACCCGCCCTGCGGAGCAGACCCCCGACCTGACGCGAGCACCCGACTCTGCGCCCGTGCCCGAAACCTCGGCGGCACCCGGCCCAGCGTCGGCGGAGGGTGTGGTGCGGGCGGTGGAGGGGAGTTTTGCGCGGCGGTTGGGTGCGGTGTGGGAGGGGTTGGCGGGGGAGGTTCGGGAGGCTTGGGCCGGGTTGCCGCGGGGGGTGCAGTTCGCGGTGCCCGATCTGGTTGCCGTGGTGGGTGGGAGTTCCGTGGCGTCCGTGTTGAAGGGGATTGCGGCCGGGGTGGTGCCTGGGACCGGTGGGCGGTCGCTGGGTGAGGTTGTTGCCGGGATGAGTGAGGCGCAGGGGCGGGTGTTCGGCGAGCGGGTCGCTCGGGTGGTTGACGAGCCGGTGGGGCTTCCGCCGGTGGATCTTCCGGTGTCGGATGCGATGCCGCAGCGGTCGGACGCGAACTGGGCCGGGGTGCACGCCGCCGCGCACGCCGCGATGGCGCGGGTCGACCTGGAAGCCGGGATGCGGGCGGTGCAGAAGCCGCCTGGGTCCGAATACCTCGTCACCGGTCCGTTGGGCAACGAATTCACCGCGAGCGTCCGCGCCGGCGAGCTGTCCGGTGACCAGGTGGCGCGGTACACCGTGGACCGGGCGCGCGGGTCGGTCGAGGTCGTCGTGTCCGAACGGGCCTCCTACGACGCGATTCCCATCGCCGTCGCGCACGCTGTGGCCGCCGCCGCGGCCGAGCTGTCCGGCACACCCCGCGACACCACGGACTTCCTGCACCGCGACACCGTCGCCACGCCCGAGCCGACCGGGACGCCCCGCGCTCCCGACGACACCACCGGCGACCCGACGCTGAGCCCCGCCGACCACGGCCGTGCCGCGCGCCTGCTCGCCCACGCCGCCGCGCTGGACGGTCCGACGCTGCCGTTCCAACGCAGGCCGCTGCGCCGGTCGTTGCGCGCGTTGATCGAGGACATGGGCCTCGACCCCCGGCAGGACGGGGCGGAGCGGCGGCTGGCGGCGTTGCCGAGTGAACGGATGCGCGAGGTGGTGCGGCGGTTCGCGCCCCCGCCGTCCGACATCCCCGGCCGGGCGGCCTACGTCGCGTACCGGGCGGTCGCGGGCAGTCTGGGGGCGGGCGGGTTCAGCCTGGTCACGGCGTTCTCGTCGTGGCAGGTCGCGGCGGCGATCGTGCTCGCCGCGGTCGCGCGGTCGGTGGGGTACGGGCTGGTCGACCCGGACGTGGCCGTGCGGGAGAACACCGCGACGGCGGCGGCGCGCAAGCCGGTGGAGACGCGGGTGGCCGCCGAGGTGGACGCGCGGCGGGAGGAGCTGTTCGGGCCGTTGCTCCAGCGGTGGGCGGATCTGGCGGAGGCGCTGCGCACCGGCAAACCGGTCAAGACGGGGCAACCGCCGGCACCGGTCGAGACGCCATCAGAAGAGACGGCGGAAGAGCAGGTCAAGCATGTGGGGTGGAAGCCGTACGCGGTGCGGTACGTGACGGGGGCGTTGGCCGGGACCGCTGCGCTGGGAGCCACGTTCCCGCTGGTCGACCCGCTGGCCACCCTCGGCCTGCTCGCCCTCAACTGGGCGCCGGCGGTGGTCGTGCCGTCCGTGCAGGCTGTTCTGACCGCATACAAGCAGAACGACAAGGTCGCCCGCGCCACGGTCCGGCTGGAGCAGGGCGCGCAGGAGGTCGCCGACCACGAGCAGGAGATCGCGGACCTCGTCGGCACCCTGCTCGGGCTCGCCGAACAGGCCGCCGCCCGCCGGTTCGGCACCGGGGCGCACGACCCGGCCGGCACCGCGCCCTTCGTGCTGCGCGACGCGGGCGAGGGGTCGGCGCAGACCGTCTCGCGGCTGGTCCCGCGCGGCACGGCGGACGTCGCGGACCCGACGCGGCCGGCGGAGATCCTGACCGCGTTCCAGGAACTGCTGGTGCTGGGCGTGATGCGCAACGTCGTGGGTGCGCTGGCGGGCGGTGTGCTGGGTGGTCGGGTGCACCTGCGCGACCAGGACGCCAAGGAGGAGCGCCGCGTCCACGACCAGTCGGTGAAGGAGGACCGCCTGCACGACCTGCGCCGGGGGGTGGTGCACGCGATCCTGACCCACCACGCGGCCCAGGAGGTGCTGGCCGGGCTCGCCGACCCGGCGGTGGTCGCGGAGCTGTTGCGGCGGACCGCCGTCGAGCCGCGCGAGGAGGCCGACCGGCCCTCGGGGCGCTCGTCGCGGTGGACGATGGCCGGCGGCCTGGCCACCGGCGGCGCGGGTCTGGGCGTCACCGCGCTGGTCGCCGGTCTCCTCGGCATCCCGGGCGTGGTGGGCCGCTACGCCGGTTCCGCTGCCGGCGAAGCGGTGGCCCCGCTGGTGGACCGGCTGTTCAAGGGTGCGGAACTCGACGCCGAGGACGCCGCCGCCACCGTCGCCGACGCCCGCAAGAACGCCGCCGCCCAAGCTCGGGCACGGGCAGTGGAGCAGTTCGTCGTGCGCGTGCTGGAGGACATCACCCCGCCGGACGCCAGCCCCTGGTGGAAGCCGACCGGCCTGCTGGACCGACTCCAGAACCTGCTGAAACCGCCTCCGCCCTCGGAGAGCCCGTCCCCAGCGGGCCTGTCCGCCAAGGCGGCCCACGACGCCTACCGCGAGGCGCTCGCCGAGCCGGGTCGTGCCTCCACGCTGCCCGGACGGCTGGCGGAGCTGGTGGAGGTCGTCGACGCGGCCAACCGGGTCGACCGGATGGCCGCGTGGGCCGAGCGGACCGGCCAGACCAGGCCGGAGATCGCCGCGCGCGACGAGCTGATCGCCGCCATCCACCGGTACAACGCACTGTCCCCGGACCGTCCACTGGCCGTCGCGCACCTGCTGGACGGCGTCCACGAGGCGACCTCCTCGCCGGACCGGCTCGCGCGGGTCCTGCCGCACCTGGGCACGGCGGTCGCCGCGGCCGAGCACAGCCAGGTGCGCGCGGTGTTGACCGAGCGGCACCTGAGCAGCGGCCGAGCCGAACCGCTGACCTCGCCCCGAACCTTGGCCCGCCTCACCGACCGCGAGGGTTGGGCCGACCGCATCGCGGCGGCCGTCGGCCACCCCGGCGCGACCTTCCAACCGGTGGCCACGACGAACGACGTGGTGGCCCGCCTGCGGGAGCTGGGCGAAGGAGCCCGCGCCATCGTCCACGGCACCCGCTCGGGCGACTCGGACGGCGCACACGTGTTCAACGCGGTGAACATCGGCGGCGAAGTGTACTTCCTGGACGGCGACTCCCTGGTCGACCTGACCAGGTACACCACCGGTGTGGCGATGCTCGTGACCCACGACAACGGCGAGGCGGCCCGCCACAACCCGAAACGCACCACGACGGCGAAGCTGGGCGTGGTCCCGGCACGGGTGGCCGCCACCGCGCGCGACCGCCTGGGACGTCTGCACGACGAAGCCCATGTGCCGGCCCGCATCACGGAGATCATCAACCCGAAGCCCAGGACCGACACGTGGTCGGACGTCCGCTACACCGAACCGTGGTGGAGGGAGTGAAGGACTCCCGGTCTCGAAGATCAGCTGCCGGTGGCGCTGGGGAGCAAGGGCGGGCACCCGGCGGTGGCGTAGGTCGGGTCGTACTCGAAGTGCCAGTACTCGTTGTCGTAGCGGCGGCACCAGCCCAGTCCCGCCGCGTTCTGCTCCACCCACAGCGCTGAAGCGTGCGGCTGGATGTCCACCGCGCGCCCCCGGACGTGCTGCGACTTCTCCGGCGGCAGCACGTACTTCGCGGCCAACTCCTCCGTGCCGAACTTGCGCACGGCCTCCTCGAACTCGGCTCGCTGCTGGGCGTTGCTGCGCTTGCCGTCGTTCAGGCACAGCTTGACGTTCTGCGCGGCGGCCGTGGAGGTGAGCGTGTGCCATGCCGCCAGGACCTCCGGGTGCAGGCCCTCCGGGGACTCGTCGACGTACCGGTTGTCCAATGCGCACACCGGACCCGTGGGCGGACCCGGCACCTCCTCCCGGATCGCCAACGGTCGCCCCGGCTGTCTGTCGTAGACGGGCAGCCTGCCGGTGGCGCCCAGGGCCACGGCGGTCCCGGCGGACAGCAGGAGGACGGTGATCAGCAGGATGGCTGTGCGGAGGGTCATGTGAGGGTTTCGGCTACGTAGGTCGAGGCTTCCGCCAACAGTGCTTCGTCGTAGCGGGCGTCGGGGGTCGGTTTGTCGGACATGAGGGCGATGACCAGGGGAGCGGTCCCGGGTGGCCAGGTGATGGCCATGTCGTTCAGGGTGCCGTAGTTCCCCGTGCCGGTCTTGTCCGCGACGGTCCACGTGGTGGGTACGCCCGCGCGGATGCGGCGGTTGCCTGTGGTGTTGCGTTTCAGGAGATCGGTGAGGAACGCCCGTTTGTCGGCTTCCAGGGCGTCACCGAGGACCAGGTCGTGGTAGTCGGTGCCGATGGCGCGCGGGGACGTGGTGTCGCGGGGGTCGCCGGGGGTGGCCGAGGTGATGTCCGGTTCCACGCGGTCCATGCGGGTCACCTGGTCGCCCAGCGTTCGGGTGAACGCGGTCAGTTCGGCCGGGCCGCCCAGGTCGCGGAGCAGGAGGTTGCCGGCGGTGCCGTCGCTGTAGCGGACGGCGGCGTCGCACAGGTCGCGGATGGTCATGCCGGTGGACACGTGCTGCCTGGTGATGGTGGAACTCTTCATCAGGTCCTGCTCGGTGTAGGTCACGAGCGTGTCCAGGTGGGACAGCGGGTTGCGGTGCAGGACGGCGGCTGCCGCGAGGCCCTTGAAGGTCGAGCAGAACGCGAAGCGCTCGTCGGCGCGGTGGGCGACGGTGGCGCCGGAGCTGGTGGCCAGTGCGTAGACACCCAGTCGGGCCCCGTACTTCTGCTCCAACGCCGTCAGGGCCTCGTGGTGCTGAGGGGCCGATGTGGTGGTGGGGGTCGAAGTGGACGAGGGCGGCGGCTGGCTGGGTGGTGGGGTGGTGCAGGCGGTCAAGGGGAGCAGGGCCGCGCCGAGGAAGGTGCGGCGGGTCAGTCGGTGAGGCACCCGACCAGGGTGACAAGTCCTCGTGTATGCCGTCCAAGACGGGAGTGGGCAGATCGATGCCGATCCGGCATAGGGTGAGCTGGTGGACGTGGTGGCGGCGTGCAAGGCGTTCGTGTCGGTCAGCGGGTACGGCAGTTTCACGGCCGGGGCCGCGGCGGCGCGCATCCCGCAGTCGGTGGCCAGCAGGCGGATCGCGGCGCTGGAGAAGCACTTCGGCGCGCGGCTGCTCACCCGGTCCTCGCGCAGCGTCGCGTTGACGCCGTTCGGGCGGGAGGTGCTGCCCTCGGCGCGGCGGCTGGTGGAGTTGGCCGAGGCGCTGGAGCACGACGCCGAACAGGCCCGGTTGCGGCCGTTCCGGCTGGCCGTGCCGCTGACCAGCCCGGCGCGCCCGCTGGCCCGGCTGGTCGCCGACGCCCGTGGCCGCGACCTCACGCTGGACCTGCACCCGGCCCCGCCGGCGCGGCGCGCGGAACTGGCCCGGACGCTGGAGGTGCGGGCGGCGCTGGTCGCGGTGCCGCCCGACGACGGGGTGTGGCGGGTGCCGCTGGGACTGGCCGGCCGGGACGACCCGGGCCCGGTCACCGCCGTCCACGTCGAGACGCTGCGGGCGGGCCGGGCCGACCGGGGCGCGCGCCGCCGCCGGATCTGGATCGAAGGGGAGGACGACGTGCCGCACGTCCGCGACCGCATCACCCGGCTGGGCGACGCGGTGGGGCTGCAACCCGCGCAGGTCGCCGTGACGACGTCGCTGGTCGCGGCCACCGCCGAGGTGCTCGCCTCGACCGACCTGCTGCTGTGCTCGCCCGCGCAGGCCGACGACCTCGGGCTGCACTGGCGCCCGATCGGCGAACTGGCGCTCGCGCGCGGCTACGACGTCACGGCCCGGTCCCGCGAGGACGCCCAGCGCGTGCGCGCGCTGCCGCTGGTCGGCCCCTGCCTGGGCGCGTCGTGACCACCGGGGTGCTGCGCGACCTGCGGGCGGCGCTGGACGAGGGCGGCCTGCGCGGGTCGTTCCTGGTCCGCGACCTGGACAGCGGCGACGAACTGGGCCTGGACCCCGACCTGGAGTACCCGGTGGCGTCGCTGGTCAAGGTGCCGCTCGCGGTGGCCACGCTGGAACGCGTCCGGCGCGGCGAACTCGACCCGGCCGCGCGCGTCGAGGTGGCGCCGGGCCGCAGCACGATCCCCGGGCCGACCGGCCTGAGCAAGTTCCGCCACCCCGCCACGATCGCGGTGGACGACCTGCTCTACCTGAGCACGTCCCTGAGCGACAGCGTGGCCGCCGACGCCCTGTTCGACCTCACCCCGCCCGCCGCCGTGACCGCCGAGCTGCGCCGGTTGGGCTACGACGGCATCGCGGTGCGCCACCTCATGCAGGACCTGGTGGACACCCCGGCGGAGCGGTTCGCGCCCACGGAGACGCACCTGGCGCACTCGCTGGCCATCACGGCTGCCACGCAGGGGCGCGGACACCCGGTGCCGCAGCTGGACATCAGCCTGGCCAACGCCGGTTCGGCACGCGCGTTCGTCGACCTCCTCCAGGGCCTGTGGCGGCCGGCGACGATCGACCCGGAGGTCGCCGCGCGGGTCCGGCAGCTCATGCGGGACAACGTGCTGCGCCACCGGCTGGCCCCGGACTTCATGTCCGACGCGACCCGGTGGTCGTCCAAGACCGGCACGCTGCTGAACCTGCGGCACGAGGTGGGCGTGGTCGAGCACGCCGACGGCCAGGCCTATGCCGTGGCGGCGATGACGGAGTCCCGCGTGCCCGCCGTCGTGCAGCCGGGCGCGGAGGCGCTGATGGCGCAGGTCGCCCGAACCCTGCGGGACAGACTGCGGGCCTGCTGACGGTGCGGGCCTGCTGACGGTGCGGGCCTGCTGACGCGTGTGGGCTTGCCGACGGGCCGGAACGGGTAGGTCCCGGCCATGACCGGTGATCCCGTGGACGAAGTGGCCGAGTGGGACCGTGACTCGCTGCGCGACAGCGCGGCCATGCCGGTGTCCCGGCCGCCGGAGTGGGTGGTGGCGGTGAGCCTCGCGGCCCGGGGCGGTGCCGTCTGGGTGCCGGTGGCGTGCGTGCTGGCGGGTGTGGGGCAGCGGCGGGCGGCGGTGCGCGGGCTCGTCGCGGCCGGGGTGGCGTTGCCGTTGGGGCACCTGCTGGGCGCGGTGCTGTCGCGGCGGCGTCCGCCGGCGGGCCGGCTGCCGGCGCGGCGCGCGCTTCCCGAGCGGCCGGACTCGTCGTCGTTCCCGTCCAAGCACGCGGTGACCGCGGCGGCGTTCGGCACGGCGGTGGCGGCGGAGAACCCGCGGGCCGGGGCGGCGGTCGCGCCGCTGGTCGCGGTCGTGGCCTACAGCCGGGTGCGGACCCGCGTGCACTGGCCGTCGGACGTCCTGGGCGGGCTGGCCCTGGGCGCGGCGGTGGCGTGGGCGGTGCGCCGGGCCGTTCACCGCCGAACACCATGACCGGGTGGTCGTCCCCTGGACGAGACCCTGCCACCCCGGTTCAAACCTCACGCTGGGTCACCGCCACGCGGGTTACACACAGTCATCGTGGGACCGCCTTACACAATGGGGTAACTGCACGGCGTGTCGTCGCGCCGGTGTCCATCATGGGAACGCAAGTCCCTTACAGATGGAGGTTTTTCCCATGCGTACCTTCCACCGCCTGATCACCGCCGGCGCCCTGTCCGCGCCCCTCCTCATCGGCGGCGCGGGCCTGGCTTCCGCTGACGCGCTGTACGCGCACGACGCCGCGTGGGCCGGTCCCAACGGCGCCGCGTCGCACTCCGTGCTCGCCTTCGCCGACGACGGGAACGCGTTCTTCCACGAGGAAGCCGCGGCGGCGGGTCCGAACGGGGCGGGCGCGTTCAGTACCACCTCGTGGGCCGGTGACGACTGGGGTGACGGCGGCGGCGACGACGGGGCCAGTGCGACCTACTACAACCAGGTCGCCTTCGCCAGTGACGAGGGCGCCTACTACGAGCAGACGTACTCCCACGCCGACTCGGACGACTGATCGCTGATCGCTGGATCCACCGCAGGAAACCGGTCGATGCGGCCCGTCCGCGACGATCCCGACCCGGGATCGCGGCGGACGGGCCGTTCGCCGTAGTCCTTTGTGGACTGTGAGGGGCACCGTGGCGTGATCCGCCCGACGCGCGTGCCGTAGAGTCTGCGCGAAGTGGATGTTCAGCAGCGCAGCATCCCGTGTGACCGGCTCCAGGACGGTTGGCCCGTGCCGCGGGGACTGCGCTGACTCCCCATGCCCACCCCCCGTCCCGCGAGCCGTTCCTGCCGGCCTGCGGACGGAACGAGGGTGGAGATGACAGAGGCGGCTACGCGCACTGCCCGGGGCAAGGGCGACCAGGTCGAGCTGCGCCAGCTGCTCGCGGGCCTGACCGCGGTGCGCGACGGCGACTTCGGGACCCGGCTCCCGGAAGAGGCCGACGGCCTGCTCGGCGAGATCGCCACCGTTTTCAACGGCATGGTCGACCAGCTCTCGCTGTTCACCTCCGAGGTCACCCGGGTCGCGCGCGAGGTCGGCACCGACGGCGTGCTGGGCGGCCAGGCGCAGGTCCCGGGCGTGTCGGGCACGTGGGCCGACCTGACCGACTCGGTCAACGCGATGGCGGGCAACCTGACCAGCCAGGTCCGCGACATCGCGCAGGTGGCGACGGCGGTCGCGCGCGGCGACCTGTCGCAGAAGATCGACGTGGACGCGCGCGGCGAGATCCTGGAGCTGAAGGAGACCGTCAACACGATGGTCGACCAGCTCTCCTCCTTCGCCGACGAGGTGACCAGAGTCGCGCGCGAGGTCGGCAGCGAAGGTCGGCTGGGCGGTCAGGCCCAGGTCCCCGGCGTGGCCGGCACCTGGCGCGACCTCACCGACTCGGTGAACTTCATGGCCGGCAACCTCACCGACCAGGTGCGCGACATCGCGCAGGTGGCGACGGCGGTGGCCCGGGGCGACCTGTCGCAGAAGATCACGGTCAACGCGCGCGGCGAGATCCTCGAACTGAAGAACACCATCAACACGATGGTGGACCAGCTTTCCGCGTTCGCCGACGAGGTCACGCGCGTGGCGCGCGAGGTCGGCACTGAAGGCGCGCTGGGCGGCCAGGCGGACGTCAAGGGCGTCTCGGGCACCTGGCGCGACCTCACCGACTCGGTGAACTTCATGGCGGGCAACCTGACCGCGCAGGTCCGCAGCATCGCCCAAGTCGCGACGGCGGTGGCGCGCGGCGACCTGTCGCAGAAGATCACGGTGACGGCGCGCGGCGAGATCCTGGAGTTGAAGAACACCATCAACACGATGGTGGACCAGCTGTCCGCCTTCGCCGACGAAGTCACCCGCGTGGCCCGTGAGGTCGGCACCGAAGGCCGGCTGGGCGGCCAGGCCGACGTCAAGGGCGTCTCCGGCACCTGGAAGGACCTCACCGAGTCGGTCAACGTTATGGCCGACAACCTCACCGCCCAGGTCCGCAGCATCGCCCAGGTCACCACGGCGGTCGCGCGCGGCGACCTGTCCCAGAAGATCCGCGTGGACGCCCGCGGCGAGATCCTGGAGCTGAAGGAGACCATCAACACGATGGTGGACCAGCTCTCGGCGTTCGCCGACGAGGTCACCCGCGTCTCCCGCGAGGTCGGCACCGAGGGCAACCTGGGCGGCCAGGCCACCGTGCGGGGCGTGTCGGGCACGTGGAAGGACCTGACCGACAACGTCAACGTCATGGCCTCCAACCTGACCGGCCAGGTGCGCTCGATCGCCCAGGTCGCGACGGCGGTGGCCCGCGGCGACCTGAGCCAGAAGATCACCGTCGAGGCCAAGGGCGAGGTCGCCGCGCTGGCCGGCGTGATCAACACGATGGTCGACACGCTCTCCGCGTTCGCCGACGAGGTCACCCGCGTGGCCCGCGAGGTCGGCACGGAGGGCATCCTCGGTGGTCAGGCGCGCGTGCCGAACGTGGCGGGCACGTGGAAGGACCTGACCGACAACGTCAACTTCATGGCGAACAACCTGACCAACCAGGTCCGCAACATCGCCCAGGTCACCACCGCCGTCGCGCAGGGCGACCTGACCCGCAAGATCGACGTCGACGCGCGCGGCGAGATCCTGGAGCTCAAGACCACCATCAACACGATGGTCGACCAGCTGTCCGCGTTCGCCGCGGAGGTCACCCGCGTGGCCCGCGAGGTGGGCTCGGAGGGCCGCCTGGGCGGTCAGGCCGAGGTCGAGGGCGTCTCGGGCACCTGGAAGCGGCTCACCGAGAACGTCAACGAGCTGGCCGGCAACCTGACCCGCCAGGTGCGGGCCATCGCCGAGGTCACCAGCGCGGTCGCCGAGGGCGACCTGACCCGGTCCATCACGGTCGAGGCCTCCGGCGAGGTCGCCGAGCTGAAGGACAACATCAACTCGATGGTGGAGTCGCTGCGCGAGACCACCCGCGCCAACCGCGACCAGGACTGGCTCAAGACCAACCTGGCCCGCATCTCCGGCCTCATGCAGGGCCGCCGGGACCTGGAGGTGGTGGCCGAGCTGGTGATGGACGAGCTGACCCCGCTGGTCTCCGCCCAGTACGGCGCGTTCTACCTGGCCGACGACACCGCCGACACCGCGGAGCTGCGGCTGATCGGCTCCTACGGCGGCCCCGAGCAGCCGGGGCGGCCGTCCCGGTTCACCTTCGGCCAGTCGCTGGTCGGCCAGGCCGCCCGCAGCCGCCGCCCGATCACCGTCGACGACGTGCCCGGCGACTACCTGACCATCACCTCCGGCCTGGGCCAGACCGCGCCGGTGAACCTGCTGGTGCTGCCGATCGTGGTGGAGGACCAGGTGCTGGGGGTGATCGAGCTGGCCTCGGTGCACCGGTTCACCCGCATCCACCGCGACTTCCTCGACCAGCTGATGGAGACCGTCGGGGTCAACGTCAACACCATCATCGCCAACGCCCGCACCGACGAGCTGCTCACCGAGTCCCAGCGCCTGGCCGAGGAACTCCAGGCCCGCTCCGAGGAACTCCAGGCGCGCCAGGAGGAGTTGCAGGCCTCCAACGCCGAGCTGGAGGACAAGGCGGCGCTGCTGGCCAGCCAGAACCGCGACATCGAGGCCAAGAACCTGGAGATCGAGCTGGCCAGCCAGGAGCTGGAGGCCCGCGCCCAGCAGCTCGCGCTCGCGTCGAAGTACAAGTCGGAGTTCCTGGCCAACATGAGCCACGAGCTGCGCACCCCGCTCAACAGCCTGCTCATCCTGGCCCAGCTGCTGGCGCAGAACCCGACCCGCAACCTCACGCCCAAGCAGGTGGAGTACGCGGGCATCATCCACTCCGCCGGCTCGGACCTGTTGCAGCTGATCAACGACATCCTCGACCTGTCCAAGGTGGAGGCGGGCAAGATGGACGTCAGCCCGGAGCGGGTGCCGCTGCGCCGGCTGCTGGACTACGTCGAGGTCACCTTCCGCCCGATGACCACGCAGAAGAGCCTCGGGTTCCGGGTCACCACCGCGCCGGGCGTCCCGGCCGACCTGCTCACCGACGACTCGCGGCTGCGCCAGGTGCTGCGCAACCTGCTGTCCAACGCGGTGAAGTTCACCGAGACCGGCAGCGTCGAACTGCGCATCGAACCGGCGGGCGCGGACGAGCCGCCCACGACCGTCCGGCGGCACGGCCCGGCGCTGGCGTTCCGGGTGGTCGACACCGGCATCGGCATCGCCGAGCAGCAGCTGGAGTCGATCTTCGGCGCGTTCCAGCAGGCCGACGGCACCACCAGCCGCAAGTACGGCGGCACCGGCCTGGGCCTGTCGATCAGCCGCGAGATCGCCTACCTGCTCGGCGGCGCGATCACCGCCGAGAGCACCCCGGGCCAGGGCAGCACGTTCACCCTCTACCTGCCGGTGGCCCGGCCGGACTTCGAGGAGACCGCGCCGCACCACGCCGACAGCGTCCCCGAGACCGTCGAGCCCGCGCCCGCGCCGCAGACCCACCAGCGGCGGCTGCTCGTGGTCGAGGAACGCCCGCAGGGCCTGCTGTCCCTGGTAGCGGGCAGCGCCGTGGCCGACCTGACCGACAGCCACGACCAGCGCGGCCCGGTGCAGGTGGTGACCGCGATCGGCGCGGAGGAGGCCGCGTCCGCGCTGGCCGCCGAGGCGTTCCACTGCGTGGTGCTGGAGTTGGACATGCCCGGCGGCGCCGCTCTGCGGCTGCTGGAGACGATGGACGGCGACGCGGCCCTGCGCGGCGTGCCGGTGCTGGCGCACAACAACCGGCGGCTGGACCCGGAGCAGGAACGGCTGCTCCAGGCGCGCACCGGCCCGCAGCCGCTGGAACTGCTGTCCAGCCTGGACGAGCTGCGCGAGCGCATCGCGCTGCACCTGAGCGCCGAGGCGCCCGGCGACGTGCTGCCGCTGGTGCGCCGCGAGGACCCCGTGGCGCCCGAGCCGCGCCCGGTGGACGGCAGCCTCGCCGGCCGGACCGTGCTGATCGTGGACGACGACGCCCGCAACCTGTTCGCGCTCAGCAGCATCCTCGAACTGCACGGGGTGCACGTGCTGCACGCCGAGAACGGCCGCGAGGGCATCGACACCCTCCGCAGCCACCCGCAGGTCGACCTGGTGCTGATGGACGTGATGATGCCCGAGATGGACGGCTACGCGGCCACGGCGGCGATCCGGGACATGCCCGAGTACACGTCGCTGCCGATCATCGCCGTCACCGCCAAGGCGATGCTGGGCGACCGGGAGAAGAGCCTGGCCTCGGGCGCGAACGACTACGTCACCAAGCCGGTCGACGCCGACGCCCTGGTGGCCTGCGTGAAGCACTGGCTGGACGCGTGAGCGCGACACCGGTCAGCAGGCTGGCCGCGACCGTCGAACGGCTGCGCCGCGAGATCCAGGAGGCCAACGCCGCCGCCGACGGGCGCGCCCTGGTCGAGCTGGCCAAGGGCGTGCTGGTGGAGCGGCTGCGCTGCGGTCCGGCGCAGGCCGCACGTCAGCTGGAGACGCTGGCGCGGCAGGCGTCGGTGACCCCGCTGGAGCTGGCGGCGGAACTGGTGAACCAGGCCGCGCAGGACCGGGTCACCGAGGCGGTCGGCGAGTTCCTGGTGCGCACGACCGACGAGCGGTCGGCGGCGGTGCGGCCGGGCGCCGCCGACGAGCGGTTGGCGGCGGTGCGGCGGGGTACGGCCGACGAGCGGTTGGCGGCGGTGCGGCGGGGTACGGCCGACGAGCGGTTGGTGGCAGTGCGGCTGCGCACGGCCGAGAGCGCGGTCTTGGCCGGTGGTGACACGCAACGGGTCGCCGAGTCGGTGCTGGCGCACGCGGCTGGTCCGCTGGGCGCGACCGCGGTGGCGATCTGGTCGGCCGCCACGGACTCGTCCCTCACCCTCGCAGGTTTCGCGGGCATCGGCGCGGCCGAGGCGAGCCGGTGGCGGTACGTGCCGCCGGGTGTGGCGACCCCGGCGCGGCGGGCGTTGATCGAGCGGGAGCCGGTGTGGATCGACGACCTGGCGACGTCCGGGCTGCCCTCGGTGGGACCGTCCGGTGGCCGGGCCGTGCTGCCCACGGTGACCGGTGGGCGGCTGCTGGGCGTGCTGGAGGTGTGCTGGCCGCGTCCGCTGGAACCCCAGCCGCAGCCCGTGCACCGGCAGTTGGACGCGCTGGCGGAGTTGTGCGGGCACGCGCTGGACGCCGACGCCCTGGCCGCGTCCGGCGCCCGTCCCGACGCGACCGAGTTGGCGTCGCTGGCCGATGGGCTGTTCGACTCGGCGCTCGTGCTGCGCCCGCACCTGGACGACACCGGCGCGCTGGTGGACTTCCGCATCGCGCACCTGAACCCGGCGTTCGTCGACTTGACCGGCCGTCCGCGCGGCTTGGTGTCCGGGGCGCTGCTGCTGGAGGCCTACCCGATGGCGGGCGCCGGCCACCTGTTCGAGAAGGTCGAGCACGTCTACGCGACCGGCGAGACGTTCCGCACCGACCGGATGACCTTCACCGAACTGGTGGACCAGGTGCCGCTCACCGTGGTCGCCGCCATCAGCATCAGCCGCCACGGCGACGCCGTGCTGGTGGTGTGGCGCGTCGAGGACGAGACCGCAAGGTTGGCGACGCTGTTGCAGCACGCCCAGCGCCTGGGCCGGGTCGGCGGGTTCGAGGAGAACATCGCCTCCGGCGAGATCACCTGGAGCAGGCAGCTGTACGCGCTGTACGGGCTGGCGGAGGGCGCGGACCCGGTACCGCTGGCCCGACTGGCCGAACACGCGCACGAGGACGACGTGCCCGCGATCGAGCGGTTCCTGCGAACGGTCCTGCGCTACCGGCGGGCCGGGTCGGCGTCGTTCCGGCTGCTGCGCCCCGACGGGGTGGCCCGACACATCCGGGTGGTGGCCGAACCGGTGCTGGACCCGGCCGGGCACCTGCTGGCGGTGCGCGGCGCGTTCCAGGACATCTCGGCACAGCACTGGACCGAGGTCGCCCTGTCCGCCACCCGCGACCGCTTGGCCGACACCGAACAGCACGTGGCGGAGCAACAACGGCTGACCGTGCAGTTGCAGCAGGCGATCATGCCCGCCGCCGAGCCGTCCATCGAGGCGTTCGGCCTGCGCATCGCGGTGCGGTACCGCCCCAGCGGCGGCGTGCACGTCGTGGGCGGCGACTGGTACGACGCGGTGGTGCTGCCCTCCAAGCAGATCCTGCTGTCGGTAGGCGACATCACCGGCCACGGCATCAAGGCCGCAACCGGGATGGTGGTGCTGCGCAACGCATTGCGCGGCCTGGCGGCGACCGGCGCGGGTCCGGGCCAGATGCTGGCGTGGCTGAACCTGGTGGCCCACCACCTGACCGACCACATCCTGGCAACGGCGGTGTGCGGCGTTTATGACCCGGACACGCGGGTGCTGCGATGGGCACGCGCTGGACACCCGGCCCCTGTGTTGGTGCGGTCCGGGCGGGCGACTGCGTTGCCGCTGCTCGGTGGGGTGCTGCTGGGGGCGCTGGCGGAGGGGACTTATGAGCAGGGCGAGGTGCAGTTGGAGCCGGGGGACACGCTGCTGTTCTACACCGACGGGTTGATCGAGCGGCGGGATGTGCCGTTGGACGAGTGCATGGAGCGGTTGTTGGCGGTGTCGGCGCGGTTCGAGGGGACGTTGGAGGATCGGCTGGACGACTTGTTGGACGGCAGCGACTCCAACACCGACGACGACACGTGCGTGGTCGGGCTGCTGGTCACCTGAGCCGTGAGCTCTTCGGCGCGCGCAGCGCGGTCTTCGCGCGCGGAGCGCGCGGTAGGTGTTACCTACAAGTGGAGGGCCTCGGT
>NZ_JBBEGC010000121.1:0-22350 GCF_037401995.1 Saccharothrix sp. CCNWYY140 | reverse complement strand
CAGGCCATACGGGGATGACACAAGCAAGAAGCCCAAGTTGAGTTGTGTCCTCCCCGGCGGACTGCCACTTGCCGGCTTCGCGGTTAGGACCGGATCTGACCTAAGTCGTGCCTAGCGTTGGTTACATGCAGCCCTTCATGATCGACATCCCGCAAGCTGACCTCGACGATCTGCGTGACCGGATCGCCCGCACCCGCTGGACCACGGACCTGCCCGGTGTCGGCTGGAGTCGGGGCGTTCCCGCGAGCTACCTCAAGGACCTGGCCGAGTACTGGCGTGACGAGTACGACTGGCGGGTCCACGAGCACGAGCTGAACAAGTACCCACAGTTCACCACCGAGATCGACGGCCAGAACGTCCACTTCCTGCACGTCCGCTCGTCCGAACCGGACGCGCTCCCGCTGGTCCTGACCCACGGCTGGCCCGGCTCGATCGTCGAGTTCCTGCACGTCATCGGCCCGCTCACCGATCCGGCGGCGCACGGTGGCGACCCCGCGGACGCCTTCCACCTGGTCATCCCGTCGATCCCCGGCAGCGGGTTCTCCGGCCCGACCACCGAGCCCGGCTGGGACACCAACCGTGTGACCAGGGCGTTCGCGGAGCTGATGGACCGCCTCGGCTACGACCGCTACGGCGCTCAGGGCGGTGATACGGGCGCGGTCATCTCGCCGGGGCTTGGCCGCCTCAACCCGGACAAGGTGGTCGGGGTGCACGTGAACGGTCCCACCGCGTTCAGTCCGGTCGACCCGGCGGTGGCGCTGACCGACGCCGAGCGTGCGCGTGTGGAGCGGCTGGAGTACATGCGGACCGAGCAGTCCGGGTACGCGATGATCCAGGTCACCCGGCCCCAGACGCTGGCGCACGCGCTGCACGACTCGCCGGTTGGGCAACTGGCCTGGATAGTCGAGAAGTTCAAGGAGTGGACCGACCCGGCCGCCGAACTGCCCGAGGACGCCGTGGACCGGGATCTGCTGCTCACCGACGTCACGCTCTACTGGCTCACCGGGACCGCCGGGTCCTCCGCCAACAGCTACTACGAGACCGCGCACGCCGGGGCCTGGGCGGCGGGGGAGCGGTCGGGGGTGCCGACCGGGGTTGCGGTGTTTCCGTTGGACACCTCGATCCGCCACGCCCTCGACCGGGAGCACGCCATCGTGCACTGGTCCGAGTTCGACCGGGGTGGCCACTTCGCGGCGATGGAAGCCCCTGACCTGCTTGTGGACGACGTTCGGGCGTCCTTCCGCAGCTTGCGCGCTTAGTTGTCGTGGTCTCCCCACTAACCGACCGGTAACCCGGCTGTGTTGTCTGGTTCACATGCAGGTCGTCACGGCGGACGGGGGTCGGGCGCTGTCGTTCGACGGCGTGCGGTTCCCGGTGCCTGCCGGCGTTTCCGACGAAGCTGCCCTGGCCCTCGGCTTGCACGGGGTCACGGCGTGGCACCTATTGCGGACCTGTGCGCACCTCGAACCGGGGGAGACGGTCGTCGTCCACGACGCCGCTGGGTCGGTCGGGGTGTTGGCCGTGCAGCTCGCGGTCAGTTTCGGGGCCGGGCGGGTGGTTGCCACGGCGCGTACCCAGGTGCAGCGGCGGGTGGCGTTGCGGCTCGGGGCGGATGTGGCGGTCTCGGGTGAGCCGGACGGGCTGACCGAGCGGCTCGTCGAGCACGGGGGTTCCGTGGACGTCGTGCTCGACGGGCAGGGTGGCGAGGTGTTCGAGCGGTCGTTGGCGGCGTTGGCGCCGTTCGGGCGGATCGTCTGCTACGGCGAGCCGCCGGCGGTGGACCCGGTGCGGCTGTTGGGCGGGTCGCGTGCGGTGGTCGGGTTCCGCCTGGACGATTGCGCGGACCGGCCCGGGATGGTCGCGTCCGCGTTGAGCGAGCTGATGGGACTGACCGCGGCCGGGCGGCTGCGGCCGTGCGAGTCGAGCCGGTAGAGGAGCACCGATGCGCACCGCGTACACGACCTGCCCGCTGTGCGAGGCCACCTGCGGGCTGGAGCTGACCATCGAGGACGACCGCATCACGCGGGTGCGCGGCGACCGGCTGGACACGTTCAGCCGCGGGTTCCTGTGCCCCAAGGGCGCGTCGCTGGGCGCGCTCGACGCGGACCCGGACCGGCTGCGCACGCCGCTGGTCAAGCGGGACGGCGAGTTCGTGCGGGCGTCGTGGGACGAGGCGTTCGCGCTGGTGGACGAGCGGTTCACGGCGATCGTGGCCGAGCACGGGCGGGACGCCGTCGCGGCCTACCTGGGCAACCCGAACGTGCACTCGCTCGCGGGTGGGCTCTACGCCGGGGCGCTGCGCAAGGCGTTGGGGTCGCGCAACGTCTTCACCGCCTCCACGGTCGACCAGATGCCCAAGCACGTGTCGTCCGGCTACCTCTACGGCGGCATGTTCTCCATCCCCGTGCCCGACATCGACCGCACGGACTTCCTGCTCCTGCTGGGCGCGGACCCGTTGTCCTCCAACGGCAGCCTCTGGACCGTGCCCGATGTGCCGACGCGGCTGAAGGAGCTGCGGGCGCGCGGCGGGACGTTCGTCGTGGTCGACCCGCGGCGCAGCCGCACCGCCGCCACCGCCGACACGCACCTGGCGATCCGGCCCGGCACGGACGTGTTCCTGCTGCTGGCGCTGGCGCACGAGCTGTTCGCGGCCGACCTGGTGGACCTCGGGCCGCTGGCGCCGCACGTCGTCGGCGTGGACGAGGTGCGGGCGCTGGTCGGGCCGTTCTCGCCGGAGGCGGTGTCCGCGCGGTGCGGCATCCCGGCCGCCGACATCCGCGACCTGGCGCACCGGCTCGCGTCCGCGCGGCGGGCCGTGGTGTACGGGCGGATCGGTACCACGACGGTCGAGTTCGGCACGGTCGCGAGCTGGCTGGTGGACGTGCTCAACATCCTTACCGGCAACCTCGACCAGCCCGGCGGCGCGATGTTCCCGCTGCCCGCCCACACCCGCCGGGGTTCGGGGCGCGGCAAGGGGTTCACCACCGGTCGCTGGCACAGCCGGGTGCGCGGCCTGCCCGAGGTGGCGGGGGAGTTCCCGGCGGTGACGCTGGCCGACGAGATCGAGACGCCCGGCCCGGGGCAGGTGCGGGCACTGGTGACGGTGGCGGGCAACCCGGCGCTGTCCGTGCCGAACTCGGCACGCCTTGACTCCGCTTTGTCCACTTTGGACTTCATGGTGTCGGTGGACCCGTACCTCAACGAGACCACCCGGCACGCCGACGTCATCCTGCCCCCTCCGCCGCCGAGCCGGCGCGCCCACTACGACCTGGCCTTCCTGTCCTTCACCGTCCGCAACGTGGTGAAGTACTCGCGCCCCGCCGTGCCGCTCGCGCCCGGCGAGCTGGACGAGTCCGAGATCTTCCTGCGGTTGACCGGGATCTTCGCCGGCCTCGGTCCCTCCGCCGACCTGGACGCGCTGGTGGGGTTGTCCGGCCCGTCCGACCTGACCCGGGACGAACGGTTGCTGGACGCGAAGCTGCGGTCGGGTCCCTACGGACTGTCCATCCAGGACTTGCTCGACAACCCGCACGGCATGGATCTAGGTGCCCTGCAAAGCCGCATCCCCGAGATCCTGCGCACCCCGTCCGGCCGGATCGAGCTGTGCCCCGACCCGATCGCGGCGGACCTGCCCCGCGTGCGGGCGGCTCTCGCGGAGACCTCGGACGAGCTGGTCCTGGTCGGCCGCAGGCACCTGCGCACCAACAACTCCTGGATGCACAACGTGCCCGCGCTGGTGAAGGGCAAGCTGTGCACGCTCCTGGTCAACCCCGCCGACGCCACCCGGCTGGGCCTGGCCGACGGTGGGGCGGCGGAGGTGTCGTCGCGGGTCGGCAAGGTCGAGGTGACCGTGGAGGTCAGCGCCGACATGGCACCCGGGGTGGTTTCCATGCCGCACGGCTGGGGTCATGACCGGCCCGGGACACGGTTGTCGGTGGCCAGTGAACACGCTGGCGTGAACGTGAACCTGCTGACCGACGACCTTGCGCTTGATCCGCTGTCTGGAACGGCCGTGTTGAACGGCACCCACGTCCAGGTCCACCCAGTCCATTGAAGGAGCATCGTATGGCTGTGACCACGGCCGCTTCCGCGCGTGTCGTCGCCGACCTGCCGTTCCTCGCCGCCCAGTTGCACGACGGCCGCACCGCGTGGCGCAGCCGGGGGCCGGAGGGGTGGGTGGACCGGTCCTTCGCCGAGGTGGCGGAGTGGGTGATGGACCTGGCCTCCGGGCTCGTGCAGCGCGGCATCGCGCCCGGCGACCGGGTGGCGGTGCTGGCGGAGACGCGGCCCGAGTGGTCGGCCGCGGGGCTGGCCGTGCTCGCGGCGGGCGGGGTCGTGGTGCCGATCTACCCGTCCAGCGCGGCCGAGGAGTGCGCGTGGATCCTCTCCGACTCCGGCTCGGTGCTGCTGATCGCCGAGAACGCCGAGCAGCGGGCGAAGGTCGAGTCGATCCGGGGTGAAGTCCCGTCGCTGCGGGACATCGTCGTGATGGACGGCGGCCTGGACGAGGTCGCCTCCGAGGGTCGGACGTCCCCGCAACCGGCCGAGCTGGACGCCCGCCGGGCCGCGATCGACCCCGACTCGCCGTCGGTGATCATCTACACCTCCGGCACGACCGGCCCGCCCAAGGGTTGCGTGCTGACGCACACCAACTGGCTCACCATGTGCCGGCTCACCGAAGAGCTGTCGTACGTGGTGCCCGACGACGTGGTGTACCTGTTCCTGCCGCTGGCGCACGTGTTCGCGCAGATCGTCCAGCTGTCCGCGCTGTACGTCGGCGCCACCCTGGCGTTCTACGGCGGCGACCCGGCGCGGATCGTGCCCGAGCTGGCCGAGGTCAAGCCCACCTTCCTGCCCTCGGTGCCGCGGATCTTCGAGAAGGTCTACACGGCCGCGACCGCCGGCGTCCCCGAGGACAAGCTCAAGCAAGCCGTCCACATCGGACTGACCGTGCGCCGGCTCCGCGCCGCCGGGCAACCGGTCCCGCCGGAGCTGGAAGCCGGGTTCGCCCAGGTGGAACCGGTGTTCGCGCGGGTGCGGGCGATCTTCGGCGGACGGCTGCGGCAGGCGCTGTCCGGTGCCGCGCCGATCTCGGTGGAGGTGCTGGAGTTCTTCAGCGCGGCGGGCGTGCCGGTGCTGGAGGGCTACGGCATGAGCGAGTCGACCGGCGTCGGCACGGTCAACACGCTGCACCGCCACCGGCTGGGCTCGGTGGGCGCGTTCGGCATCGCCGGGCTGGACCTGCGCATCGCCGAGGACGGCGAGATCCTCATGCGCGGTCCGCACGTGTTCGCCGGGTACTGGAACAACCCGGCCGCCACGGCCGCCGTGCTGACCGACGGCTGGCTGCACACCGGGGACCTGGGCGAGGTCGACGAGGACGGTTTCGTGAAGATCACCGGCCGCAAGAAGGACATCATCATCACCGCCGGCGGCAAGAACATCGCGCCCGCCAACGTGGAGAACCAGCTCCGCCAGTCCCGCTGGGTGTCGCACGCGGTGGTCTACGGCGACCGCAAGCCCTACCTGGTCGCGCTGATCACGCTGGACCAGGACGAGGTCGTGCCGTGGGCGGCGGAACGCGGCCTGCCCACCGACATCCCGTCCTTGGCGGCGTCCCCCGAGGTGCGCGAACTGATCCAGGGCGTGGTGGACGAGGCCAACACCCACTTCGCCCGCGTCTCGCAGATCAAGCGCTTCGCCATCCTGGACCGCGACCTGACCCAGGACACCGGCGAGCTGACGCCGACCCTGAAGGTCAAGCGCAACGTCGTCCACACCACCCACGCCCAGCGCTACGACGAGCTCTACAGCTGACGCCCACAGCCGCGCCGACGCCCGGACCTCCTTCTCCGCGACCTCCACGCGGGCGAAGGCGGCCGGGTCGACGCGGCGGTACCCATGCCGGGTCGCCTCCGCGTGCTCAGGACGGGTCGGCCACCGGGTTCCGACCGTCCCGGGCGAGGAACTCGAAGTCGCAGCCCTGGTCGGCCTGGGTGACGTGTTCCTGGTAGAGGGCACCCCAGCCGCGCTCGAACACCGGCTCGGGCGGCACCCACTCCGCCCGCCGCCGGGCCAGCTCCTCGTCCGACACCTCCAGCCGCAGCACCCGGGCGGGCACGTCCAGCGTCACCAGGTCGCCGTCCCGCACCAGCGCCAGCGGCCCGCCGACGTGGGCCTCCGGCGCGACGTGCAGCACGCACGCGCCGTACGACGTGCCGCTCATCCGGGCGTCGGAGATGCGCACCATGTCCCGGACGCCCTGTTCCAGCAGCTTCTTCGGGATCGGCAGCATCCCGTACTCCGGCATCCCCGGCCCGCCCTTGGGTCCCGCGCCGGCGAGCACGATCACGGAGTCCGAGGTGGCGTCCACTGTGTCGATCCGTTCGACGAGGTCCTTATAGCCGTGGAAGACCAGGGCGGGACCGGTGTGCCGCAACAGTTCCGGTGCCGCGGCGATGTGCTTGACGACCGCGCCGTCCGGGGCGAGGTTGCCGCGCAGCACGGCCAGGCCGCCCTCCGCGGCGACGGGACGGTCCAGCGGTCGGATCACCTCGTCGTCGTGGACGTCGCCCAGGGCGTCGCCGAACCTGCCCGCCACCGTCTCGCGGTCCAGGTGCAGGCGGTCGGCCTCGGCGAGGCGGGCGACCAGGGCGCGCAGCCCGCCCGCGTAGTAGAAGTCCTCCATCAGGAAACGCCCGCCCGGCTGGATGTCGGCCAACACCGGGGTGTCGCGGGCGAGCCGGTCGAAGTCGTCCAGCCCGAGTGGGACGCCGGCCCGTCGAGCCATCGCGATCAGGTGGATCACGGCGTTCGTGGAGCCGCCGAGGGCCAGCACGACCGTCACCGCGTCCGCGAAGGCTTCGGCGGTGGCGATTTCCTTGGCGGAAAGGCCTTTCCAGGCCAGTGACACCGCTCGTGCGCCGGACGCCGCCGCCATCCGGTGGTGCGCCGAGTCCACGGCCGGGACCGACGACGAGCCCGGCAGTGCGAGGCCCAGCACCTCGACGGCGGCGGTCATGGTGGACGCGGTGCCCATCGTCATGCAGGTCCCCGGGGACCGGGCCAGGCCGTTCTCCAACTCGGCCCATTCCTCGTCACCGAGCACACCCGCGCGTTTGTCGTCCCAGTACCGCCACATGTCCGTGCCGCTGCCCAGGGTCTTGCCGCGCCAGTGGCCGCGCAGCATCGGTCCGGCGGGCACGAAGATCGCGGGGACGGCCGCGGACAGCGCTCCCATGACCAGCGCCGGCGTGGTCTTGTCGCAGCCGCCCATCAGGACGACGCCGTCGACGGGGTAGGAGCGGACGATCTCCTCGACCTCCATCGCCAGCATGTTCCGGTAGAGCATCGGGGTCGGCTTCTGGAAGGTCTCCGACAGCGTGGACACCGGGAACTCCACCGGGTACCCGCCCGCCTGCCAGACACCGCGCGCGACTTCCTGCGCCCGTTCCCGCAGGTGCATGTGGCACGGGTTGATGCCGCTCCACGTGTTGAGGATGCCGATCACCGGCTTGCCCAGGTGTTCCGGCGCCCCGATGCCGAGCTGCCGCGTCCGCGCCCGATGGCTGAACGCCCGCACGCCGTCCCCACCGAACCACTTCTGACTACGCAACTCCTCCGGCCTCAACCGCTTCCCCTCCGGCTCGCGCTCCGCCCGGTCCGCCTTTACCCGGTCCGCCTCCGCCCGGTCTCCCTCCGGGGTCAGCCCCACGAGGCCAACACCTCCCGCACCACGCCCCGGTCCACTTCCCCCAGCACATGACCGGGCGGCCGAACGTCCCGCCGACACACCCCTTGCTGCGCCAACGCCTCCTTCACCACGGCGACGTTGTTGGCACTCCCGTCGACCGCCCGCAGCTCCTCGAACCTCCGGATGGCACCCCAGACCTCGCCGGTGTCCTCACCCGTCGTCACCAGGTCGAACATCCGCAGCGACAACTCGGGCGCGACGTTCGCCAGCCCGGACGTGAACCCCGTGGCCCCGTAGGCGAAATAGCCCGGCGCGGACAGCTCGGCTAGACCGGCGACCCACACCAGCCGGTCGATCCCGGCGTCCCGGGCGGCACAGGCGAACCGGACCGGGTCGGGCACCGCGTACTTGACGCCGACCACGTTGTCGCAGGCCCCCGCCAGCGCGCCGATCTGCGCACCACCGATGCGCGGGTCCCGCACGTACGGCACGATCGCCAGCGACGGAACCGCGTCCGCGATGATCCGGTGGTAGTCGACCCACCCGTCCAGCGACAGGTAGGGGTGCGCCGGCTGGTGCACCATCACCCCGTCGAGCCCGAGCGCCGCAGCGTACTTCGCCAACTCCACCGCCGAGGCGAGGTCGTGCCCAACCCCGCACAAGGTCAACGCGTCCGCACCCGCCACCACGTCGACCGCGGTTCGACACTCCTCTTTGGACAGTGTGTAGAACTCGCTCGTGTTCCCGTTGACCGTGATCGCGTGCACCCCGTCCAGCCGCCGCACCACCCGCTCGTAGGCGGGGACGTCGACCGACCCGTCCTCGTCGAACGGCGTCACGGTGATCGCGACGACGCCCGCCAACGCTTCAGCTCCCACCACACCGCTCCTCGAACGTCCGCGCGAACCGCTCGATGTGCTCCTTCAACAGATCGGCCGCGATCATCCCGAGCCCACGCTCCGCAGCATCCAGGATCGCCCGATGCTCCTCCGCCTCAGCCGCCCACGAATCCGACAACCCCCACCCAACCCGGGAGATCAGCGCAGTCCGATCCCCCAGCCCGTCCAACACCTCGACCAACAGCGGATTGCCGCACCCCGCGTAGAGCGCCCGATGAAACGCCCGATTGGCCAAACTTCGAGCCCCCGGACTCCCGGCCCCCTCAGCCGCTTCCAACGCCTCCCGCGCTAGCCCCCACCCGACGTCTTCCCCTCCGGCCCCCGCTCCCGCCTCGCTTCGCGCCCTCGCCCGATCGTCAACCGACCTCCGAAGCGCCTCGGGCTCCAACAACACCCGCACGTCATAAACCGAGCGCACCAACTCCACGTCCACCTCGCGGACCGACACGCCCTTGTAGTCGCTGATCGTCACCAGCCCTGAACCGCCGAGCAGCTTCAACGCCTCGCGAACCGGCGTCTTGGACACCCCGAAGCCAGCCGCCAGTTCCGCCTCCACCAGCGGACGCCCAGGCGGCAGATCCCCGTTGACGATCCCCGCCCGAATGGCGTTCAAGACGAACTCGGTCCGCGACCGAGGCGGCCCAGCGTCATACATCATATCTCAGATACTAGCCCCGCCCGCCCCTCCACTGAAGCTGATCTCGCCCCTCCTTCCGTTGAACCAAACCGCGCGCGCCTCCGTGTACCGGGCAGTCCACCCGCCGGGACACCTCAGGGAGACAGCCGTGAACCCCCAGCGCACCCACCGCAACCCTTCCCCGCTCGGCTTCCAGAGCCCGACTCGAACAGGTCTCAGATGCACGATCCGATCCTCGAACGCACACTGCGCCGGGTCCGCGCCGAGTCGGCGAGGGCACATCGACGTCGCGGTGGCGTAGCAGCGGCGGTGAGCGCGACCGTGCTGGCCGGTGTGCTGGTGTGCGGTATGCAGTGGGGCCACCACAGCGTGCCGAGGGAGCAGCTCCTGACCGCGGAGTCGGGCAAGATCCACATGACCGCAACCGTGACCCCGGCAGACGGCTGGGTCCGCCTGAACGCCACAGTGACCGGCCTGCGCCCGGACGAGCGATGCCAACTCGTCGTCACCGACGCCCGAGGCAGACACTTCGTAGCAGGCGGCTGGGTAGCAACCCACGGCAACGACACCACCCTCTCCGGCGCGGCCTTGGTGGCCCTCTCAGACATCGCAGCCATCAGCGTCATCACGCCAACCGGCCACACTTTGGTGTCCGCCACCCCCTGAACTCCCTGAACTCACGACACCGATCTCGCCACCCGCCCGCCCACGACACACCCCGGCCTCCGCCGCGCACACCTCCCGGGTGGCAAGCTGGCACCCGTGAGGCGGTTGCTCCCACCCCTGGTCGCCGCGGTCGCCCTCTTAGCCGGGTGCGGTACCGACGGCAGTTACGTGGCCATCGACGACATCCCGCCGCACAGCACCGAGCCACCCGTCACGGAAGACGCGTCGACCGGCACCTACACCCTCGACTGCGGCCGAAACGCGGAACGCCACCTCAACGCCGACAACGTGGTAGTGGCTCCAGGGCAACCAAACGGCGCCCACCACACCCACGAGTACGTAGGCAACCTGACCACCGACCACACCAGCACAGACACCACCCTCGCGGCAGGTGCGACCACATGCGCCGAGGGCGACCAGTCCACGTACTACTGGCCCGTCCTACGCCTAATCGATCGACCAGGCCACGACGCACACGCCCCAGGCGGCGGCCAACACGGGAACACCGGCGAGGTACTCCCCCCAGCCGAAGTCCAAATCCGCTACAGCGGCAGCCCGGTGAGCAAGGTGGTGCCAATCCCCACATTCACCCGCTTGGTAACCGGCGACGCCTCCGCACTCACCTCAGGCTCCGGCACAGCCCACTGGAGCTGCGAGGGCACCCCAGGCCAAACCGACCGCTACCCACTCTGCGAGGGCAAGCGGGTGGTCCGCACCTTCACTTTCCCCAGCTGCTGGGACGGCCGCAACACAGACAGCACAACCCACAAATCCCACACCACACCCCCAGCACCAAACGGCGTATGCCCCCCAGGCTTCTTCCCCATCCCCCGCCTACAAATCCGCACAACCTACGCCGTCCCCAAAAACCGCCCCTACGCCATCGACTCCTTCCCCAACCAATCCCGAGACCCAAGAACCGACCACGCCATGCACATAAACCTCACCCCACCCCCTCTAATGACGAAGATCACCACCTGCCTAAACACCAACCACCACTGCCCCTAACCCACCCACCCCACACGCCACCCACCCCCCAAACACCCCCACCACCCCCTCTCGCCCGCCCCCAACTCACCCGCCGCCACCACCGGCCGCCACTCCCGCCCGCCGCCGCCAGCTAGTGGCGCCGCCCGCCGCCCACACCACCGCCCGCCGCCGCTCCCGCCCGCCGCCGCGGCAATTTGCCACCCGCCGTCGCCTCGCCGTCCCGCCGCCCCGCTGCCGTCCCGCCGCCGCCCGCCATCGCCCGCCGCCCGCCGTCGCAGCTACCCGTTGCCGTCGCTGCCTGCCGCGGTGGCCGCTCGCCGCCGCACCCATCGCCGCTACCGCCTGCCGCCGGCACCGGCCGCCGCTGATGTCGCCGCCCGCTGCTTCTGCCCGCCCGTCGCCGCTCCTGCCCGCCCGTCGCCGCTGGTCCGCAGCCCTCACCGCGGCTGGCCGCCGCTGGTCGCCTCCGGTGTGGGCTGCTCGCCGGATGCTGTCCGCACGCCGGCCGCCGCCGCTGATGCCCTGCTAGCCGCCGCCGCTGCCCGCGAGCCGTCGCTGCCGCCGCCAACCCGCTCGCGCCGCTGCCGCCGCCAACCCGCTCGCGCCGCTGCCGCCGTCGTTGTCGCCCGCCGCCTGCCGCCTGCCTGCCTGCCGCCTGCCTGCCTGCCGCCCGCCTGCCTGCGGCATGCCTGCCAGCCGCCTGCCTGGCCGCCCGCCTGCCGGGCGCCGCGGTCCCACAGCTGTCCCGACCCCGCCCCTCCACCCACCTGACCCACCCAGCACGTCACCTCAGGCCGAGTGGCGGGTGGAGTGGCCGGGGTGGCGCTGGGGTGCCGGTCCGCCGCGCACCCCTTCTCTCTACGGGACGCGCGAGGTGCCGAAAACGGCCCCGCGGTGACGTCACACGATCGGGTGATCATGGATCTCACGACCCCGCAAGCACTCTACCAGCGGGTTTGCGATCCGGAGGGGTGTGCGGAGTAAGGATTCTTCAAACGGGTTGAACCGGGTTGGCCGCAGGGACGTGTCTCGGGGGACGAGGTGATGAGAGGAGTGGGTGGATGGCGGCTTTGTGGGCCCGGAGGCGGGAGGTTGTGGCTGATGAGGCGTTGGTTCGGGCTCTCTACGAGGAGCACGGGCGGGCCTTGTTGGCCTATGCCGCGCGTCTCACGGGGGATCGGGCTGCCGCCGAGGACGTCGTGCAGGAGACGTTGGTTCGGGCCTGGAGGCATCCTGACGCGCTCGTCAACGGCAAAGGTTCTGTGCGCGGGTGGTTGTTGACGGTGGCGCGCAACATCGTCACCGATCGGGTTCGGGCCAGGGCTGCTCGGCCGCAGGAGGTGGCCGAGACGCCGTCCGCGCCGCCTGTCCAGCGCGATCACGCCGACTCCGTCGTGGACTCGGTGGTGGTGCTCGAAGCGCTCGACCGGCTTTCCTCGGACCACCGTGACGTCCTGATGGAGATCTACTTCCGCGGGCGCAGTGTGAGTGAAGCGGCGGAGGCGCTCAACATCCCGCCGGGCACGGTCAAATCCAGATCGCATTACGCGTTGCGCGCACTCAGAGAAACGTTCACCGGCGCACAACAGGTCGCGCTGAAGGGGGTGGCCGGATGACCACGAACCACGATCCACAGCTGCTGGGCGCCTACGTCCTGGGTGTCCTGGAAGAGCAGGAGGTGCGCGCGGTGGAGGAGCACTTGGCCGCCTGCGCGACGTGCCGGACCGAGGTGGCCGACCTGCGGGCGATGGAGGAAGCGTTGGGCGACGTCCCGCCCGAGGCGCTGCTCGACGGACCGCCCGACGGCGGTGACCTGCTGCTCCAGCGCACGTTGCGCCAGGTCCGCGCCGAGCGGGGCGACCGCACCAGGCGACGGCGGGTCGGGGTCGGGGTGGCCGCCGCGGCGGTCGCCGCGATCGTGTTGGGTGGCGGGTTCGCGGTCGGGCGGGGCACGGCGCCCAGCCCTCAGGCGATCACGACCACCGCGCCGACGCCCGAGCCCGGGGCCAAGGTGGCCACGGCGACCGACCCGGGCACCGGCGCGCGGATGACCGTCAAGGTCAAGCCGGCCGCCGGGTGGGTGCGGGTGAACGCGTCCGTGGCCGGCATCGCGAAGAACCAGAAGTGCAAGCTCGTCGTCGTCGCCAAGGACGGGTCCCGCCACGAGGCCGGGAGCTGGCTGGTGTCGGCGCTGGGCGAGAAGGAGGGCACGAACCTCGACGGCTCGGCCCTGGTCGCGCCGGACGACGTGGCGGCGGTGGAGGTCCGCAACTTCGAAGGGGAGCAGCTCATCACCGTGGCCCTGTGACGCGCAGGCCCCGCCACCTCAACCGGTGGCGGGGCCAGCACAAGTCACGGCGTGAGAACGACCTTGCCGGTGGTGCGGCGGCCCTCCAGAGCGGCGTGCGCCTGAGGAGCGTCCGCCAAGCGGAACACCGTGGTCAGCGGCTTCACGCGGCCGTCCGCCAAAAACTGAAGAGCCGACGTCTCCAGCTCCCGCAGGTTGGTCCCCTTCATGATCCGCGGCCCGACCGCGACCGCCGCCGTCAACCCCCGCTGGTACAGGTCGACCGTCTCGATCCGGGTCGGCTCGCCCGCCGACCAGCCGAAAAGGATGGTCCGCCCGCCGATCCCCAGCAGCTCCAACGCCTGCCGCCCCGCCGCACCCCCGACCCCGTCGAGCACGACGGTCGCCTCGCCGACCTCCGCCCGCACCGCGTCCGGCCAGTCCGGCTCGGTGTAGTCGACGACGTGGTCCGCCCCCAGCCCCCGGACCAGCTCCAGCTTGGCCGTGCTCGCCAACCCCACGACCGTCGCCCCGACCGCCTTGGCCTCCTGCACGAACAACGCCCCCAGCCCACCGGCCGCCGCCGTCACCAGCACGACGTCGTCCTTCTCCAGCTCGGCGATCCGCAGCACCCCCACGGCCGTTCGCCCGGTCCCGATCATGGCCACGGCCTCTTCGAACAGCACGTGCTCGGGCAGTTCGTGCAGCGAACCGGTGTTCACCACGGCCAACTCCGCGTACCCGCCGCTGGCCTGCCCGAGGTGCGCGGTGACCCGCTTGCCCAGCCACGCCGCATCGCCCCCGACGACGGTCCCCGCGACCTCCCGCCCCGGCGTCATGGGCAGCTGCGGCAACGGCCACGGGCCGCCCGACTCGCCCTGGCGGATGCTGGTGTCCAGCAGGTGCACGCCCGCCGCGGCCACGCTGACCAGCACCTGGCCCTCACCGGGCACGGGATCGGCGACTTCCTCGTACTTCAACGTCTCCGGTGACCCGAACTCGTACTGCCGGATGGCGCGCATCTGGGTGGTCCCCCTCCTCGGTCGATTCGCCAACCGTAGAAGTTCGACTTAACTGGAGGTCAACCCCGAGCCGCCCCCGCGCGTCCTCCTCAACGTGAAGCACTTCGACCACAACGTGCACTACCACCCGTTGCTGCTCGCCCAGGTCCCACCCGACGCGCAGACCGCCCTCGACGTGGGCTGCGGGAACGGCGGGTTCGCCCGCAAGCTCGCCGCCCGCGGACTCCGGGTCACCGGCGTGGACCGGGCCGTCGAGGCCGTGGTGCCCGGCATCGAGATCCGGAAGGCCGACGTCACCGTGGACGACCTCGGCGGCCCCTACGACTTCGTCTCCTGCATCGCCGCACTGCACCACATGCCGTTCACCACCGCCCTCACGCGCATGAGGGACGCGGTCGCGCCCGGCGGTGTGCTGGCGATCCTCGGACTGGCCAAGGAGAAGACCGCGTGGGACTGGGTGGTCAGCCTGTCCTCCGTCCCCGGCAACCTCACCCGAAGACTGGTCAAGGACGACCCGGTCGACGACGCCCCGATCAAGGACTGGCACATGTCCGTGGACGAGATCAAGGCCGGGGCGGCGGACATCATCCCCGGCGCACGCGTCCGCCGCCACCTCTACTGGCGCTACTCCCTGGTCTGGCGCAAACCCCTCACCACGCGCTCATGACGTGCTTGACCCGCGTGTACTCCTCCATCGCGTGCGCCGACAGGTCCTTGCCGTAGCCGGACTGCCCGAACCCGCCGTGCGGCATCTCGGCGGCCAGCAAGCCGTGCGTGTTCACCCACACGCACCCGAAGTCCAACTCCGCCACGAGCCGGTGGACCCGGGCGTGGTCCCGGGTCCACACCGACGACGCCAGCCCCTGCTCCACGCCGTTGGCCAGCGACACGGCCTCGTCCACCGTCGAGAACCGCTGCACGGTGATCACCGGCGCGAAGACCTCCTCCTGGACGATCCGGTCGTCCTGTCGAACCCCGGAAATCACCGTGGGAGACAAGAACCAGCCACGCGAACCGAACCGCGTGCCTCCACAGTGGACAAGAGCATGGGAAGGGAGGTCTGCCAACAACTTCAACACCCGGGACAGCTGACCCTCGCTGTTCAGCGGCCCGTAATCCACCCCAGGCACCTGGGCGGAAGCCGCTGAGACCAGAGCCTCCACGAACCGGTCGTGCACCGAGTCCTCCACCAACACCCGCGAAGCCGCCGTGCAGTCCTGGCCCGCGTTGTAGAAGGCGGCGGCCACGACGTCCGAGGCGACCGCCGGCAGGTCCACGTCCCCGAACACCAACACGGGGGAGTTGCCGCCCAACTCCAGGTGGGTCCGCTTGACCGACGCGGCGGCGACCCGCGCCACCTCCCTCCCCGCCCGCGTGGACCCGGTGATGGACACCATCGCGGGCACCGGGTGCTCCACCAGCAACCGGCCGGTCTCCCGCGTCCCGGTCACCACCCCGACCACGCCCGCGGGCAGGGAACGGCCCGCCAGCGACGCCAGCAGCAGGGTCGAAGAAGGAGTCGTCTCGGCCGGCTTGAGCACGATCGTGTTCCCGGCCGCGACCGCCGGCGCGAGCTTCCACACCGCCATCATCAGCGGGTAGTTCCACGGCGTGATCCCCGCGACCACCCCGACCGGCTCCCGCCGCTGGTAGGAGGTGAGCCCGTCCAGGTACTCGCCCGCCGCCGCCCCGGGCAGCATCCGCGCCGCGCCGGCGAAGAACCGCAGGTAGTCGACGCACTGGGGGATCTCCTCCGCCAGCACCACGGACCGGATCTTGCCCGTCTCCCGGCACTCGGCGTCGGCGAACTCCCCGGCCGCCGCCTCCACCGCGTCCGCCAGGGCCAGCAAGGCCCGCTGCCGCACCGCGGGCGTGGTCCGCGACCACTCCGGGAAGGCCGCCAGGGCGGCGTGGACGGCCGCGTCCACCTCGGCGGCGCCGGCCACGGGCGCGGAGCCGAACGGCTCACCGGTAGCGGGGTCGACCAACGGGGTCGTCACTGGTCCTCCAGGTGGGTCGGGGCGAACATGCGCAGCAGCGCGGGCAGGACGACCACGTGCGGGCCGCCGGACGCCAGCGCCTTGGCCAGGTCGGACCGCAGCGACCCGGGCGTGGACAGCGTGGCCGGCACCCCGAAGGACTCCGCCAGCGCCACGAAGTCCGGCCGCGTCAACTCGGTGCCGGTGGCCCGGCCGAATGCGTCGGTCATGTACTCGCGCAGGATGCCGTACCCGCCGTCGTCCACGATCAGCCAGGTCACGGCCAGCCCGTGCTGCCGCGCGGTGGCCAGTTCCGCCAGCCCGTACATCGCGCCGCCGTCCCCGGACACCGCCAGCACCGGACCGCCGGCCGCCGCCGCGCCCACGGCGGCCGGGAACGCGTACCCGAGCCCGCCGGCACCCTGCGAGGAGTGCATCGGACCAGGCCACGCCGACCACGCCCAGTACCCGAGGATCGTCATGTCCCAGAACGACTCCACGCCCTCCGGCACCGCCGCCCGCACGTCCGCGAGCACCTGCCGCTCCAGCGCCAACCCTTGCCCGTCGAGCCGTTCCCGCACGGCACCCAGCAACTCCCGCACGGAAGCCTCGGCACGCCCGTCCGCTTCACGCGCCCGGACCAGCGGGATCAAACCCTCCAACACCAGCCGAGCGTCACCGTGCACGCCGAGCGCGGGGTAGTTGGACTCCAACTTCCCCAGGTCCGCCTCCACCTGCACGACCGTGCCGCGCGGCGCGAAGGTCCGGTAGTTGCTGGACAGCTCACCCAACCCGGACCCGACCACGAGCAGCACATCGGCCGACGCCAGGAACTCCGTGGTGTGCGAGTCCTCCAGCCAGGACTGCGCGGACAACGGGTGCTCCCAGGGAAAAGCGCCCTTACCGCCGAACGTCGTCACCACCGGCGCGCGCAACTTCGACGCCAACGCCAGCAACTCCGCCCCCGCCGACGCCCGCACCACCCCACCACCAGCCAGGATCACCGGCCGCTGCGCCGAATCCAACAGCCGCGCCGCCTCGGCGACCACCTCGGCCCGAGGCGCCAAAGTCGGCACCGAAACCGAGACCGACACGGGCGGAATCCCAGCCGGTCCAAGCAAAACGTCCTGCGGGACCTCCACCCACACCGGCCCGCAAGGAGCGGACAAGGCGATCTCCCAAGCCTCCGCCAGGGCCGACGGGATCTGCGACGCCGACCGCACCACCCGCGTGTGCTTCACGACCTCCCGGAACGACGCCCGCTGGTCGGCCAACTCGTGCAGGTACCCGCCCCGAGCGCCACCCAGCCCCGCCCGCGGGATCTGGCTCGCGATGCCCAGCACCGGCACGGACGCCGACGCCGCTTCCTGAAGCCCCGCAAGCGTTTGCAGCGCTCCCGGACCGGTGGACACCAGCAGCGGCGCCACCCGGCCGGTGACCCGCGCGTGCCCGTCGGCCGCGAACGCCGCGCCCACCTCGGTCCGGTTGCCCACGTACCGCAGCGGCGACCGGCTCAGGGCGTCGAACAGGCCCAATGCGTGCTGTCCCGGCACGCCGAACACGGTGTCCGCGCCCAGCGACACCAAGGTCTCGACCACGACGTCCCCGCCGTTGCGCATCACGATTTCCCCTTCAGGGCGAGGAGCGACACCAGGTCGTAGGCCACGTGCGAAGCCGCGATGGACGTGATGTCGGCGTGGTCGTAGGCGGGCGCGACCTCGACCACGTCGGCCGACACCAGGTCGCACCCGGCGAGCCCGCGCAGGATCTCCAGCAGTTCGCGGCTGGTCAGCCCGCCCGCCTCGGGCGTCCCGGTGCCGGGCGCGTGCGCGGGGTCCAGCACGTCGATGTCGATCGACACGTACAGCGGCCGGTCACCGACGCGTTCCCGCAACGCCTGCGCCACCTCGTCCACCCCGCGCCGCATCACGTCCGCCGCCGTCACGATCCCGAAGCCCAGCCTGGAGTCCTCGTCCAGGTCGGCTCGACCGTACAGGGGTCCGCGGGTGCCCACGTGCGACAACGCGGACGTGTCGAGCAGCCCTTCCTCCACCGCTCGGCGGAACGGGGTGCCGTGCGTGTACGGCTCCCCGAAGTAGGTGTCCCACGTGTCGAGGTGCGCGTCGAAGTGCAGCAGCGCCACCGGTCCGTGCCGCTGGGCCACCGCGCGCAGCAGCGGCAGCGCGATGGTGTGGTCGCCGCCCACGGTCACCAGCTTGGCCCCGGTGTCCAGCAGCGCACCCGCGTGCGCCTGCACGGTCTCGATGGCTTCGCTGATGTGGAACGGGTTGCACGCGATGTCCCCGGCGTCGGCGACCTGCACGGCGTCGAACGGCGACACGTCCAGCCCCGGGTGGTAGGGCCGCAGCAGCCGGCTGGCCTCGCGCACGGCGGCCGGCGCGAACCGGGCGCCCGGCCGGTAGGACACGCCTGAGTCGAACGGGACGCCCACCACCGCCACGTCGGCGCGTTCGACCTGGTCGAGCCGGGGGAGTCGGGCGAACGTGGCCGGACCGGCGAACCGGGGGACGGCGGAGGAGTCGACGGGACCGATCGTCATGCCACTGGCTCCATTTCTCTCCGTGGAGAACCAGGCTCTCGGGGTGCGGGTGACCAGGTAAGAGGTTGTTTCGCACAATCCGGGCCGCAGGGTTGTACGGTTTGTCCCGTGGTGCCCCTGCGAGACGTGGTCGGGCGGCCGGACCTCGGGCTGACCGTGCTGTGCGGCGCGGACCTGCTGGACCGGCCGGTGGCGTGGGCGCACGTGAGCGAGCTGTCCGACCCGGCGCCGTTCCTGCTGGGCCGAGAGTTCCTGCTCACGGCCGGAGTGGACTTCCCTGCCGACGTGGACCGATATGTGGCGCGGCTGGTGGAGAAGGACGTCGCCGCGCTGGGCTTCGGGATCACGCCCGTGCACGACTCCGTGCCCGCCGCCCTGGTGTCGTCGTGCGAGGCCCGTGGCCTGCCCTTGATCGCGGTGCCGCCGGACACTCCGTTCCTGGCGGTGAGCCAGGCCGTGGGCGCGTTGATCGCGGAGGCCCAGAACGCCGAGTTGCGACTGCTGGCTGACAGTCAACGGGCTCTCACCCGGGCGGCGGTGCGCCCCAGACCGGTGGAGAGCACCCTCAGTGTTCTAGTGGAGGCCTTGGACGGATGGGCGTTGCTGCTCACCACGTCCGCCGAGGTGGTGGCCAGTGCCGGCGCGGCGCCCGTCCCCACCGCCGACCTCCTGGCCCTGGCGGGCAAGGTGGCGGCCGGGACCGGTCCGCGCAGTGCGGCCACGGAGGTCGCCGCCGACCACGTCGTGCTCACCCCCGTCGACCAGGTCACCGTCCTGGTGGTCGGCCGCCCCACGCCGTTCTCCGTCGCCGACCGGGCCGTGGTCGCCGTCGCCCTCGGCCTGCTCGGCCTGCTGCGCGCGGACCCCGCCGAGGGCCGCGCCGCCCGCCTGGCCACGCGCCTGCTACTCGGCGACGACCGCGCGTCCGCCACCGACCTCCTCGGCCGCCCGCCCTACCACGTGGTCGCCGGAGACGGCCCCGCCGACCACGACCGGCTCACCCACCTGCTCGGCACACCCCTGGTCGCCACCACAGACGACGGTTTCCGCGCCGTCGTCACAGGACCCGTGGACCTCGACGCCCTGCACCACCACGGCTGGCTAGCCGCAGCCAGTTCACCAGCCACCGCCACCGAACTCCCTGACGCCGCCCGCGAAGCCACCGCCCTCCTGCACCGCGCCCGCGCCGAGGGCGTGCCCCAGCATGCCGACACCCGAGCCGGCGTCACCGCCCTGGTCGACCCCGCCCAGGCACGCCGCTTCGCCCTGACCCTGTTGGCCCCGCTCAAGGACAGCCGCAACCCGTCCGCCCGCCGCTTGGTGGAAACGGCCCGCACCTGGCTAGCCCACCACGGCAACTGGGACCGCAGCGCCACCGCACTGGGCGTGCACCGCAACAGCGTCCGCCACCGCATCGCCCACGTGGAACGCGCCCTGGACCTGGACCTGTCCCGCGCGCAACACCGAGCCGACCTGTGGTGCGCCCTGGAATGGCTGCCCGACGACTGGCCGGCACCTGGCTAAATTCCTTTGACCGCAAGCCTTTCCACTTGGCATAGTCCTCATCGGGCACAGGCCTTGCCCATTCGACGCCCGCTCGCCGCGAGAAATCGCGCGATGCGGCGCCCCGGCCCTTATGGGGTGGGCCGGGTTTGTAACCCCGACACGGCGGGCTGACTCCTGTCCGACCGGGGGCGGGCCCGTGTTGCCCGCTCCCACCTTTTCGTTGTTTGCCGCACGTGACCGGTGGGTAGCCCCAGGATCGTCCGGAGCCCGGAAGGCGGGCTCTCGCGGACCCTCACAGGAGGGCGTGATGACCCACTCGACCGTCGGTCGCGTCAAGGTCGCGGGCCTCCAGCCCGTCCAGGTGCTGGCCGGTCTGCTCGGCCTGTTCTTCCTCGTCGCAGGCGTGGCGGGATTCGTGCGCACCGGGTTCGGCGACTTCGCCGGAAACCAGCACGCGATGCTGTTCGGCTTCGCGGTGAACCCCCTGCACAACATCGTCCACCTGGCGTTCGGTGTCCTGGGTCTGCTGATGGCCACGGGTTCCGGCCTGGCCCGGCTCTACGGCTGGATCGTGTTCCTGGTCTACGGCCTGGTCCTGGTGTGGGGCCTGATGCTCGCCGGCCTCGTGGCGGTGAACCCGGTCGAGCGACTGGGCAACCCGTTGGCGCTCAACACCAACGACAACTGGCTGCACCTCGGCTTGGCCCTAGTAGGCCTGCTGATCGCGGTCATGCCGGCCCGGCGCAAGGTGGTCGTGCCGGAGCAGGAGGTCGAACCGGTGCGCGACGAGAGCATCAGGGACCCGGAGATGCCGACCCAACGCGACCGCAACCGCACCCACGACGAAGACCTGCGCGACCGACCGCACGACCAACGCATCGAGTCCGCGGACCCGACCGTCTCCCCGCGTCCGGTCCACCCGATCGACCCGGCGGTGGCCGAACAACACAAGGCCAGGCACTACCGCTGACACCAGTAGCAAGCGGGGCACTGTCCACTCCGGACAGTGCCCCGTTTCTCATGCCACGGAATCAAGCCGCCCCACGTGCTCGTCGCCCAACTCCAACTCCACCCCACCCAACGACTCCTCCAGTTGCGCTACGGAACTGGCCCCCACCAACGGCACAATCCCCTTGCGCAGCAACCAGGCCAACACCACTTGGTTGACAGTCGCCCCCACCTCGACGGCCACTTCCCGCAACACCGCCAACCGCCGCTCGGTCCCAGGGTGGTCGTACGCCTCACCCAACGGCTTGTCCCGATACCCTCCGAACAACAAGGCCGAGTAAGCCACCAACGCGACATCCCCTTCGGCCCGCGCGTAGTCGAACACTTCCTCGGTCATGTGCACATGCCCACCCTCAGGCAACTTCACCCCAGGCCGAGGCAACAGATAGCTGAACCGCTGCTGCACAGCCGTGTAGAGCGGCCACCCGTGAGCCCGAGACACCGCCCGAGCCCGCTCCAACCGCCAGGTGGCATGGTTGCTGGCCCCGATCTCCCGCACACTCCCAGCCTCGACAAGCGAGGCAAACCCCCCGAGCGTGTCCTCCAGGGCAACCGACCGATCCTCGATGTGGCTGTAGTAGAGATCGATCCGATCCGTCCCCAGCCGCTTCAGACTCCCTTCGGCAGCAGCCCGAACGGTAGCCCCGGCCAACCCTTCGGCATCCTCCAGCCCAGCCCCGGGCGTACGCGGCCGAGCCCCCATCTTGGTAGCCACCACCACGTCATCCCGATTCCCCCGAGCAGCCAACCAGCGGCCAACGGTCTCTTCACTCTCGTCCCCGGTACCGCCGTCCCAGAAGACGTAGTTGTTGGCCGTGTCGAGAAACGTCCCACCCGCCTCGACGAACCGATCAAGGATGGCGAACGACGTCTCCTCATCCACGTACTTGCCAAACGGCAACGTACCCAGACACAACGCACTGACCTCAAGGGACCCGATCCGCACTCGCTTCATGCCCCCAACCCTGAACGCTGGAGCGCACTCCAGGTCAACCCCCAACCTCCCGCCCCCGAACCAGCGCGCGCCACGCTTTTCATGAAGCTGCCGCACGGCACACCTCTGCCTGGGCTTCTTGCTTGTGTCATCCCCGTATGGCCTGCCC
>NZ_JBBEGC010000120.1:0-22372 GCF_037401995.1 Saccharothrix sp. CCNWYY140 | reverse complement strand
AAAACTTTCGGCTGCACCCGGGGAAATCTGTGGTAGCCCTTCGGGCAGGCCATACGGGGATGACGGAAGAAGCCCAGAGAGAGGTCTGCTGCGCTAGCTACTTCGGGCGCCCTGCGGGCGCGAAAGGTGCGCGGGGTGCCGGTCTAGAGGCGGTTGAAGGGCTCGGCGTAGTGGAAGGTACCGCGTAGTTCGGGCGTGTAGCTGTGGAGCGTGCGCACCTGGAAGTACTGCCCCCACTCCGCCTGCGGCGCCCCGATCCCCACCTCCTCGGCAACCCGGAACCCAAACCGGGAGTAATAAGCCGGATCGCCAAGCAACGCCACCAACGGCTCACCCAAGGCCTCCGCCGCGCCCAACACGGCGTGCATCAAAGCCTTCCCCACCCCACGCCCCTGCACATCGGGCCGCACACTCAACGGCCCAAGCCCCAATGCCGGCACGGCGTCGACGCGCCCCCTGGTGCACACGACATGGCCAACAACCTCACCCCCAAGCTCCGCCACCAGCGACAGCTCAGGAATCCACCCCGCGTCCTCCCGCAGCGCCCCGACCAGCCACACCTCGCCGCCCGGACGCTCGGCGAAGGCAGCTTCCGTCACCCCCGCGATCGGCTCGACATCGGACACGGTCTCCCGGCGGATGATCATCCTCGGACCCTACCGGTCGACCAGGTGCACCCCAGCAGGCATTTCCGCCCCTCTCAGGTAGCTCAGCAGTACGTTCCGGAACGCCCTCGCAGCCGAAGTCGGCGCGACATCAGTCCTGTGCGCCAAGCCGACCGTCCGTGATGTGCCAGGCGTCAAAGGGGTGGCGTGCAGCGAACGGGTGGCCAGAACCGTGCTGGGCACGATGGCCACGCCCAAACCCACCTCCACGAAACGCAGCACCGCGTCCATCTCGCCGCCCTCCACCGCGAACGTCGGCTCGAAACCAGCACCCCGGCAAGCCGCCAACGTGGTCTCCCGCAGGTCATACCCCGGCCGGAACATCACCAGCGGGTGGTTCCTCAAATCCAGCAACGACATCCGCTCGACCCCCAGCGGCTCGGCGGAGGCGACCACCAACTCCTCCCGCAGCACCGGGTCCACCGTCAACGCCCGATCCGCATCCACCGGTGACACGATGACCAGCGCCAAGTCCAGTGAACCGGCCTCCAACGCCTGCACAAGATCCCTCGACCCGCCCTCGGTCACGGACACGTGGATGCCCGGGTAAGCGTCGTGGTACCGCTTGATGACGTCGGCGAAGATGCTGCCGCACAGGCTCGGCGTCGCGCCCACCCGTACCCGGCCGCGCCGCAATCCGACCAGCTCGGCGACCTCCAACCGGGCAGTGTCCACATCGGACAGGATGCGGCTGGCCACCGGTAGCAGGGCCTCGCCGGCCGGGGTCAGGGTGATGTTGCCCCTTGCCCGGCTGAACAGTTCCGCGCCCAGTTCCTTCTCCAGCGCGTGGATCTGCTTAGACAGTGAGGGCTGCGCCACACGCACCTCCTCGGCGGCTCGTGTGAAGTGGCGTGTCCGGGCCACTGCCAGGAAGTACACGAGCTGCTGGAGCGTCATAGCCCCAGGCTATCCTCTGCCAGCTCACGATGTATTGGACGACTCGTCACGCCGGTTCCTAACGTCCTCGGCGTGGACACGATCCGGCTCTACCGCAGCACGATCGGCAAGAAGGCCGTTATGGCGGTCACCGGCGCGGTGTTGTTCCTCTACGTCGTCGTGCACATGCTCGGCAACCTGTTGATCTTCACCGGGCCGGGTGCCCTCGACACCTATGGGAAGTTCCTCCGGGACGTCAACATCGTGTGGCCGACGAGGTTTGCGCTGCTCATCGCGGTGGCGTTGCACTTCGTCGCGGCCTACCAACTGACCGTGAAGGCCCGCAAGGCCCGTGGCCGTTACGAGTACCGCCGGCCCGTGCAGGGGTCCTACGCCGCTCGCACCATGCGGTGGGGTGGCGTGATCATCGGGTTGTTCGTGGTCTACCACCTGCTCGACCTGACCGTCGGCGTGCTGAACCCGCACGGCGTGCACGGTGAGATCCACGCGAACGTCGTCGCGGACTTCCAGCACTGGTACGTGGTGCTGGCCTACACGGTCGCGGTGCTCGCGCTCGGGTTCCACCTGCGCCACGGCGTGTGGAGTGCGACGCGCACGCTGGGTGTGGTCACCTCGCGGGTCATCGGGCTCGCCGTGGCCGTCGTGATCTGCGCCGGCTTCCTCTCCGTTCCCTTCGCCGTCTTCACCGGATTGGTGAGCTGACCATGAGCTTCTACACCGAAGGCCCGCCGATCGCCGACCACCGCGCCCCGGACGGACCGATCGAGACCCGCTGGGACCGCCGCCGCTTCTCCGCGCGCCTGGTCAACCCGGCCAACCGCCGCAACCGCACGGTCATCGTCGTGGGCACCGGCCTGGCCGGGGGCTCCGCCGCCGCGACCCTGGGCGAGCTGGGCTACCACGTGAAGTCCTTCTGCTACCAGGACAGCCCGCGCCGTGCGCACAGCATCGCCGCGCAGGGTGGCATCAACGCGGCCAAGAACTACCGCAACGACGGCGACTCCGTGCACCGCTTGTTCTACGACACCGTCAAGGGCGGCGACTTCCGCTCCCGCGAGTCGAACGTGCACCGGCTGGCGCAGATCTCCGTGGAGATCATCGACCAGTGCGTGGCGCAGGGCGTGCCGTTCGCGCGCGAGTACGGCGGTCTGCTGGACACCAGGTCTTTCGGCGGGGCGCAGGTTTCCCGCACCTTTTACGCCCGAGGGCAGACCGGGCAGCAACTCCTCCTGGGCGCCTACCAAGCGCTGGAACGCCAGGTCAACGCCGGTCGGGTCGAGATGCACACCCGCCACGAGATGCTGGACCTGGTCGTGGTGGACGGTCGTGCGCGCGGGATCGTCGTGCGCGACCTGGTCACCGGGGAGGTCTCCACGCACCTCGCCGACGCCGTCGTGCTGGCCACCGGCGGCTACGGCAACGTGTTCCACCTGTCCACCAACGCCAAGGGCTGCAACACCACGGCGATCTGGCGGGCACACCGCCGGGGCGCGTTGTTCGCCAACCCGTGCTTCACCCAGATCCACCCCACGTGCATCCCGATCAGCGGCGACCACCAGTCGAAGCTCACCCTGATGAGTGAGTCCCTGCGCAACGACGGACGCGTGTGGGTGCCGAAGGACCCGCAGGACGCACGGAAGCCGAACGACATCCCCGAGGAGGAGCGGGACTACTTCCTCGAACGCATGTACCCGAGCTTCGGCAACCTGGTGCCGCGCGACATCGCGTCCCGGGCGGCGAAGAACATCTCCGACGAGAAGCGCGGTGTCTACTTGGACTTCGCGGACGCCTTGAAGCGCCTCGGTCCCCTTGCGGTGGAAGAGCGCTACGGGAACCTCTTCGAGATGTACCAGCGCATCACGGGCGACGACCCGTACAAGGTCCCGATGCGCATCTACCCGGCTGTCCACTACACGATGGGTGGATTGTGGGTGGACTACGACCTCCGCTCGACCATCCCCGGCCTGTACGTGATCGGCGAGGCGAACTTCTCCGACCACGGGGCGAACCGGCTGGGCGCGAGCGCGTTGATGCAGGGCCTCGCGGACGGCTACTTCGTGCTGCCCGGCGTGATCGGCGACTACCTGGCCGACGCGCCCTTCAAGCCGGTTTCCGCTGATCACCCCGCTGTCGCCGACACGGTGTCCGAGGTGCGCGGCCGGATCAAGACGCTGCTGGCGGTGGACGGGGACCGGACCGCGGAGTCGTTCCACCGCGAACTGGGCCGGCTGATGTGGGACGAGTGCGGCATGGAGCGCAGCGAAGCCGGGCTGCGCAAGGCGCTGGACCGCATCCCCGAGCTGCGCGAGGAGTTCTGGCGGCGGGTGAAGGTGCCGGGGACGGGCGCGGAGCTGAACCAGCAGTTGGAGAAGGCGGGCCGGGTGGCGGACTTCTTCGAGCTGGCCGAGCTGATGTGCGTGGACGCGCTGCACCGCGAGGAGTCCTGCGGCGGCCACTTCCGCACCGAGAGCCAGACCCCGGACGGCGAGGCGTTGCGCGACGACGCCCGCTTCTCCTACGTGGCCGCGTGGGAGTTCACCGGTGACAAACCCGTGCTGCACAAGGAAGAGCTGGTGTTCGAGCACGTCCAGCCGACGACCCGGAGCTACGCGTGAAACTGACCTTGCGGATCTGGCGGCAGCACGGCTCGTCGGGACGGCTCGTGGAGTACGTCATGGACGACCTGTCACCGGACATGTCGTTCTTGGAGGCGTTGGACGTCCTCAACGAGAAGCTCATCCTCGCCGGTGAGGAACCGGTGGCGTTCGACCACGACTGCCGTGAAGGCATTTGCGGCATGTGTGGCGTGATGATCAACGGTGTGGCACATGGGCCGCAGAAGGCGACCACGGCGTGCCAACTGCACCTGAGGCACTTCAAGGACGGCGATGTGCTCACGGTGGAACCGTGGCGCGCGGACCCGTTCCCGGTGGTGCGGGACCTGGTGGTGGACCGGTCGGCGTTCGACCGGATCATCGCCGCCGGCGGGTACGTCAGCGTGCCCACGGGCAGCGCGCCCGACGCGCACGCCCTGCCCGTGCCCAAGCCGGACGCGGACACGGCGTTCGAGGCGGCGGCGTGCATCGGGTGCGGCGCGTGCGTGGCGGCGTGCCCGAACGGGTCGGCGATGCTGTTCACCGCCGCGAAGGCCACCCACCTGGGTGTCCTGCCCCAGGGTCAACCCGAGCGGTACCAGCGGGCGCGGAACATGGTCGCCGAGCACGACGCCCTCGGCTTCGGCGGCTGCACCAACACCGGAGAGTGCACTTCGGTGTGCCCTAAAGGCATCCCGTTGACCACGATCGCGCGCCTTAACGCAGACCTGCTGAAGGCTCACACGACCCGCAGCGACAGGTAACCCACCGAGCACACCAGGAGCGTCGCCAACAACCCGAGCAGCATGGCCCGCGGTCCGGTCGCGAGCAGTCGCCGCGGCCGGACCGCCGTACCCAGCCCGAACATGGCGGCGGCGAACAGCACGGTCGTGGCGGTCTTGGTCACGCTCAGCACGTCGTCGGGCACAAGTCCGGTCGACCGGACCGCCACCATCGCCAGGAAGCCCACCAGGAACAACGGGATGAGCGGGGTGTCCCGCCGCCGCCCGACCAGCGCGGCGACCGGGGCGAGCAGCGCCACCCGGCTCAGCTTCACCGCCATCGCCGTCGCCGCCCCGGCCGCCGGCGCGGCCACCGCGACCTGCGCCACCTCGTGCACGCTCAACCCGATCCACTCCGGGGACGCGTCCAGCAGCGGCAGGGCGATCATGGTCAGCGTCCCGAACAGCGTCACCAGGGCGACGCTGGTGGCCACGTGGTCCTCGTCCTTGTCCGCCGCCACGGCCGCGATCGCCGAGGCGCCGCAGATGGAGAACCCGCTCGCCATCAGGACGGTCAGTTCCCGGGCCACGCGCAAGCGTTTGCCCAGCCACAGCGTGCCCGTGAAGGTCACCGTCACCGTGAGGACGGCGGCCAGCAGGACTCCCGGCCCCAGTTCGACCAGTTGCGGCAGCGACAACTGCAAGCCCAGGAGGACGACACCGGCTCGCAGCAGCCGCCGGGTCACGGCGGCGAGCGGCGGCAGGCGTCCACCCAGGACGACCCCCAGCACCAACGCGCAGATCAGCACGCTCCCCAGCCTGGGCGCGCTCGCCGGGTCGCGGTAGGCGGCAACTCGTGATGGGGTCATACCCTGGGGCTATGACCGACCTGGACTCACTGCGACTGTTGGTGCTGGTGGGGGAGCTGGGCAGCCTCGGCCGGGCGGCGCGGGAACTGGGCATCGCGCAGCCCTCGGCGAGCAAGCGCCTGGCCACGCTGGAACGCGTCCTGGGCCTGGCCCTGGTCGACCGGGGCCGCCGCGGCTCGGCGCTGACCCCGGCGGGCGTGGTCGTCACCGAACGCGCCCGGGTCGTGCTGGACGAGTTGGACCGGCTGACGGAGAGCGCTCGCGCGCTGCGGTCGGCGCAGCAGGCCGAACTGCGCGTGGCGGCGAGCATGACCGTGGCCGAGCACCTCGCGCCGGGATGGATCGGCGAGCTGCGCCGCACCCGTCCCGAGCTGCACGTGGGCCTGCGCGTGACCAACTCGGAGACGGTCGGCCGCCTGGTCCGCGAGGGGGCCGTCGACCTCGGGTTCGTCGAGCAGCCGGGTCCGCTGGAGGGCCTGTCCACGCGCAAGGTCGCCGTGGACAGGCTCGCCGTGGTCGTCCCACCCGGTCACCGCTGGACCCGCCGCCGCCCCACCGTGCGCGACCTGGCCGCGACCCCGCTGGTGGTGCGCGAACGCGGCTCAGGCACCCGCGACACCCTCGACCGGGCGCTACCGGACGCGTGCCCGCCGGCTTTGCAGTTGGGTTCCACGACGGCCGTGCGGGGCGCGGTGGTGGCCGGTGTGGCGCCAGCGGTGTTGAGTGTGCTCGCCGTGGCTCTGGATCTTGCGGACGGGCGGCTGGTCGAGGTGCCCGTTGAAGGGCTGGACCTGCGGCGCGTGCTGCGGGCGGTGTGGCCGGCCGGGCGCAAGCTCGTGGGACCTGCGGCGGAACTCCTCGCCGTGGCCGTGAGGCGTAGTTCAATGGGTGCATGAGCTGGTTCCGCCGACGCACCGACCCACCGCCGCCGCCCCGCCACCTGCCCAACCCGGAGGAAGCGGCTCAGGAGTTCTGGCGGAAGTGGTTCGAGCTGCTGCCGGAGGTCAACGCGGCCTTGGGCGAGCGCGAGCCGCACCGGCTGGAGAACGAGCTGTGCGAGCTGGTCGCCGGCGTCCACCCCGACCTGCACTTCTCGCTCGACCGGGGGCAGCAGGCGATCTACTCGCTGGTCGTCAGCGGCCAGGAGGACCCGCGGCTGCGCCCCTACACCGACGCGTGGAAGGCCGCCGCGCCGCCGGACGACATGATCTGGGAGTTCCACGACTCGGTGCCGCCCGTGCCCGACCCGACCGAGGTGACGGTCAACCTGGGCGCCCGGAAGGTGCCGCTGGCGGACGTGCGGGTCGTGGCGCAGGTCGGCGAGGGTCTGGTGGACGTCGCTGTGTACCACCCGGAGTTCGCGGCGCTGTCGGAGGAGCAGCGGCGGACCATGACGTTCCTGTCCCTGGACGTGACCCTGGGTGAGCGGCTGGCCGGCGAACGGCTGGGCCGCGTCGAGACCGCGACCGCCGAACCGGCGGCCACGATCGGGTTGTTGGAACTCCGCGAACTCGTCCGGTCCCTGGCGGACTGAAAATTGTCGTACCCGCTGGTTAACATCCTCCCGTGACCAGCGACCAGCTCGACCAGACCGGCGCCGCGCAGGGCGTGGAGGACGTGCCCGCCCCCGCGCGGGAGCGCCATGCCGCCCTCGCGGAGGAGGTCCGGGGCCACCAGTTCCGGTACTACGTCCTCGACTCGCCCACGATCAGTGACGGCGAGTTCGACGCGTTGCTGCGCGAGCTGGAGGCGCTGGAGGCGCAGCACCCCGGTCTGGCCACACCGGACTCGCCCACCCAGCTGGTCGGCGGCACGTTCTCCACCGAGTTCCGGGCGGTCGACCACCTGGAGCGGATGCTCAGCCTGGACAACGTGTTCTCGGCCGACGAGCTGCGGGCGTGGTGCGAGCGGGTGGAGAAGGAGGTCGGGTCGGGCGCGCACTACCTGTGCGAGCTGAAGATCGACGGGCTGGCGATCAACCTGCTCTACGAGGACGGGCGGCTGGTGCGCGGGCTGACCCGGGGCGACGGGCGCACGGGCGAGGACGTCACGCTCAACGTGCGCACGCTGGAGAACGTGCCCGAGGTGCTGACGGGGACCGACGAGTACCCGGTGCCGGCGCTGGTCGAGGTGCGCGGCGAGGTGTTCTTCGCGGTGGAGGACTTCCTGGAGCTCAACGCGCGACTGGTGGAGGCGGGGAAGACACCGTTCGCGAACCCGCGCAACACGGCCGCGGGGTCGTTGCGGCAGAAGGACCCGAAGGTGACGGCGTCCCGGCGGCTGCGGATGATCTGCCACGGGCTGGGCAAGCGCGAGGGGTTCGAGCTGACCCGGCAGTCCGAGGCGTACGAGGCGCTGCGGGCGTGGGGCCTGCCGGTGTCCTCGCACACCCGCGTGCTCACGTCGTTCGAGGAGATGAAGGCCCACGTCGAGTACTGGGGCGCGCACCGGCACGACGCGGTGCACGAGATCGACGGCGTGGTGGTGAAGGTCGACGAGGTGGCGTTGCAACGCCGCCTGGGCTCGACATCGCGCGCGCCGCGCTGGGCGATCGCGTTCAAGTACCCGCCGGAGGAGGCCACCACCACCTTGTTGGACATCAAGGTGCAGGTGGGGCGAACAGGTCGCGTGACACCGTTCGCGGTGATGGAACCGGTGAAGGTGGCCGGTTCCACGGTGGCGCGCGCCACGCTGCACAACGCCAGCGAGGTCAAGCGCAAGGGCGTCCTCATCGGCGACCGGATCGTGATCCGCAAGGCGGGGGACGTGATCCCCGAGGTGCTGGGCCCGGTGGTCGAGGCCCGGCCGGCCGACGCTCGCGAGTTCGAGATGCCCGCGTCCTGCCCGTCGTGCGGCACGGTGCTGCGGCCGATGAAGGAGGGCGACGTCGACATCCGGTGCCCGAACGCCGAGTCGTGCCCGGCGCAGCTGAAGGAGCGCTTGGCCTACCTGGCGTCCCGGGCGGCGCTGGACATCGAGGTGCTGGGCTTCGAGGGCGCGGCGGCGCTGGTCGACTCGGAGGTGTACGGCGACGAGGGCGACCTGTTCTCGCTGACACCCACCGCGCTCGCGTCCATCGAGCTGTTCCGCACCATGTCCGGTGAGCTGAGCGCCAACGCCGTGAAGCTGCTGGAGAACCTTTCGGCGGCCAAGGACCGTCCTCTGTGGAGGGTCCTGGTGGCGTTGTCGATCCGGCACGTGGGTCCCACGGCCGCCCGTGCCCTGGCCCAGGAATTCGGCTCGATCGACCGCATCAAGTCCGCGTCGGAGGAGGAACTGGCGGCGACCGAGGGTGTCGGCCCCACCATCGCGACCGCCGTCCGGGAGTGGGTGGAGACACCGTGGCGGCAGGAGGTCGTGCGCAAGTGGGCCGCGTCCGGGGTGCGGATGGCGGAGGAGCGCGACGAGTCCATCCCCCGCAACCTGGAGGGCTTGTCCATCGTGGTGACGGGTTCGCTGGAGGGCTTCTCACGCGACGAGGCCAAGGAGGCGATCCTGGCGCGGGGTGGCAAGGCGGCGGGCTCGGTGTCGAAGAAGACGGCGTTCGTGGTGGTGGGCGAGTCCCCGGGCTCCAAGGCGGACAAGGCGGTGCAGCTCAAGGTCCCGGTCCTGGACGAGGCCGGCTTCCGCACCCTCCTGACCGCAGGCCCGGAAGCCGCCCGCGAGGTGGCCACGGTGGAGGAGGCGGAACAGGACCACCCGAAGGAGTGACGTCATTCCGCCCCCGTTTTCGCCACCTCGCGCGTCCCGGTAAACAAGGAGCGGCGGCACCCCGGCTCCGATGGCCAGCCCGCCGCCCTCACCCCCTCGCCATCAGCCGCCCCCCAACATCATCGACCCCCAGCATCAACGACCTCTCGGCATCAACGGGGACATTGGGCGGCATCAATGGGGAAACCGCGCCACCCACCGCTTCTGCCACGGCGTCTCCACAGCCCGCTTCCGATAGTGCGCGCGGGTCCACGCCACCGCCTCCCCCGCCGGCACCCCCGCCAACACGGCAAGACAAGCAACAACCGTCCCCGTCCGCCCCACCCCGCCCCCACACGCGACCTCGACGTCCTCCCCGGCCAGCGCACGCGCGTGCAACGCCCGAATCTGCTCGACGGCCCGCTCCGGCGACCGCGGCAACCGAAAGTCCGGCCAGTCGACCCACTCGTGCGGCCAGGGCATCTCCCGCCGGGACGTCCCCAGGTACAGCCCGAACGCCGGCACGTCATCGGGCGCCGGCTTGCGCAACCCCCGACCCCGGATCCAGGCACCATCGGGAAGTTGGATCGCACCACTCAACATCCCCGGATGCTAGCTCTCGACACCCTCGGCGATAGCGCCATTCTGTGACAGCGCCGTCCTGTGCACCGCCGCCGTCCTCGTCGGCGCTGGTCGGCCTGCCGGCGCGCTTCCTAGCCGAACGCGGCGAGGGTGCGCCGCCCGCTGGGTCCGCCGGCCGCTGGGTCCGCAGGTTCGCGGGTTCGCGGGTTCGCGGATCGTTCGCGGGTTCGCGGATCGGGCGCGGGTTCGCGGGTTCGCGGATCGGGCGCGGGTTCGTGGGTTCGCGGGTGGTGCGCGGGTTTGTGGGTCGTCGGCGGGTCCGTCCAGGTCCGCAGATGTGCGGATCGCTCGGGGTCGTGCCTTGATCGAACCTCGCCCGCAGGGTTGCCTGGACACCGACCAGAGCGGGAGGGGAAGCAGATGGCCGATGTGGTGGTGAGGCCCGCGCGGGAGGACGAGTGGGACGCGGCCGGTGCGATCACGGTGGCGGCCTACCACGCCGACCAGTACATCGAGAGCCGGACCGGTGGGTACGCGGACCAGTTGGCCGACACGCGCGCTCGGGCTCGGGACGCCGAGTTGCTGGTCGCCGTCGACACCGAGGACACCCTGCTGGGCACGGTCACCATCGCCCTCCCCGGCACCCCGTACGCCGAGGTCAGCAGGCAGGGCGAGCTGGAGTTCCGGATGCTGGCCGTCCACCCGGACGCGCGGGGGCGCGGGGTCGGTGAGGCGTTGGTGTTGGCCGTGGTGGCGCGGGCTCGGGAGGTTGGGGCCACGCGGGTGGTGATGAGCAGCGGTGAGCACATGACCACCGCGCACCGGCTCTACCAGCGGCTCGGGTTCCAGCGGTTCCCCGAGCGGGACTGGAACCCGGTGCCGGGGGTGCACCTGATCGCCTACGGGTTCAGCCTGGAGTTGACCTGACACGACTGAACCAGGGGGAGCGCGGCCGTCTGGGTGGGTGGCTCGCCGGAGTGGGCTGGGCGTGACAGGCTTGGTGCGTGCTCCAGGTCTGCCTCAACGGTGCCCGCGAACCCGGCAGTCACCCGGCGCTGCCGGTCACCCCGCAGCAGCTCGCCGCCGATGCCGCCGCGCTGGCCGAGCTGGGTGTCATGCACTTCCACCTGCACCCGCGTGACGTCATCGGCCTGGAGGTCATCGCCGGTCCCGAGGTGGCGACCTCGGTGGCGGTGGTCCGGGCCGCCGTCCCGCGGGCCGAGTTGGGTGTCACGACCGCCGCCTGGATCCAGCCCGACCCGGTGCGCCGCGCGGAGCTGGTCCGGGGTTGGGCGGGGCTGGCCGCCGGACGTCCGGACGTCGCCTCGGTGAACGTCCACGAGGACGGCTGGCGCGAGGTGGTCCGCGCCCTCCAGGACGCGGGTATCGGGATCGAGCTGGGCATCTTCCACACCGAAGCCGCCCGGACCCTCGCCGCCGAAGGCGTGCCCGACGGCACCCGGCGCATCCTGGCCGAGGTCCAGCCCGGCGAGACGATCGAGCACGCCGAAGCGCTCCTGACCATCCTCGAACCCCTGCGCACGCCGATCCTGCTGCACGGCGAGGACGACAGCGCCTGGCCGGTCCTGGGCCACGCCGCCCGCCTCGAACTCGACACGCGGATCGGTCTGGAGGACACCCTCCTGAACCCGGACGGCACCCCTACCAGCGACAACGCCGAGCTGGTCACCTACGCCCAGCGCACGCTGAGGGCCCACGCCGTCCGCTAGCCCGCCACCACGACCACGACCACTAACAGACCAGCACCGGCGCTAGCCCGACAGCACGACCCGCTAGTCCGGCAGCACCACGGCCACGATCCCGGCCAGGTGGGCCAGCCGCGCGACCTCCGCCGCCCGGAACATCGGGCCGCCCGGACGCCCCACCAGCAGCACCCGGTCAGGCTTGCCCAGCGGGGTCGCCGCCAGCTCCGTGCCCAGTTCGCGCCACGTCTCGGGGACCCAGGTCTCCTCGCCGTCCAGCACCGTCGCCCGGGCCAGCGGCATCCACGGCGGGTTCTGCATGCGGGTTTCCGGGGCCGCCGCCGACGCGGTCAGGCGGTGGACGCCGGCGCCGTCGTAGCCGAGCACGACCGCCCAGCCCGCGCGGATGATCTTGGGGACGCCCTCGGTGAAGATCTCCAGGCCGCGGGCCGGCTCCTCGGCGACCTCCTCGACCAACTCCAGCTCGCGGTGGGTGTCCAGCACGCCCGCGTACGGTCGGACCGCGTCCACCTCGACGCCCTCGATGGACTCCGCGGCGGTGATGAGCGTGTCCGGCAGCCGGCCGGACGGCAGTTCCACCACCAGGTCGTCGATGGCGACGCCGGAACCGCGCTCCACCACGTCCACGCTGAGGATGTCGGCCCCGATCTCGCCGAGCGCGGAGGCGACCGCGCCCAGGGTGCCGGGACGGTCCGGGAGCTGGACCCGGAGCAGGAAGGACACGGTGCACGCCTCCAAGGGCTGGTGTTCGACGACTGTCCGGCCGATGATTCTCGCAGACGCAGCTTCGCTTTCCGACCCACCAGCCGCGTTGCACAGCGGTAAAATCCCGCGCCCCCGCGACCACCCCTCCCGTAACCCGGTCGGAGCCGGGCCTGACCAGCCAATAGACTCGTCGGGTCCAATCCGAGAGAAACCGACCCACGGGGGTTGACGAGGTGCCCAGCATCTCCCGCGACGAGGTCGCGCACCTGGCCCGCCTGGCCAGGCTCGCCGTCACCGACGACGAGCTTGACCTGTTCGCCGGCCAGTTGGACGTGATCCTCCAGTCGGTGGCCACGGTCGGCGACATCGCCACCGCGGACATCCCGCCCACTTCGCACGCCGTTCCGCTGACCAACGTGTTCCGCGAGGACGTGGTGCGTCCCAGCCTCGGTCAGCAGCAGGCGCTCGCGGGCGCCCCCGCCGCCGAGGACGGCCGCTTCCGCGTGCCGCGCATCCTTGGGGAAGAAGCATGAGCCTGATCCGCAGCACCGCCGCCGAGCTGGCGGCGAAGATCGCGAGCCGCGAGGTCTCGGCCGTCGAGGTCGCGCAGGCGCACCTGGACCGGATCGCCGACGTCGACGGTTCGGTGAACGCGTTCCTGCACGTCGACACCGAGGGCGCGCTGGCCGCCGCCAAGAAGGTGGACGACGACCTGGCCGCCGGCCACGCGCCGGTGAGCCCGCTCGCGGGTGTGCCGCTGGCGCTCAAGGACGTCTTCGCCACCGAGGGCGTGCCGACCACGTGCGGCTCCAAGATCCTCGAGGGCTGGGTCCCGCCGTACGACGCCACGGTCACCCGCCGCCTGCGCGAGGCCGGTGTCGTCATCCTCGGCAAGACCAACATGGACGAGTTCGCGATGGGTTCCTCCACCGAGAACTCCGCCTACGGCCCGACCCGCAACCCGTGGGACCTGGACCGCGTCCCGGGCGGCTCGGGCGGCGGCTCGTCGGCGAGCCTCGCGGCGTTCCAGGCGCCGCTGGCGATCGGCACCGACACCGGCGGCTCGATCCGCCAGCCCGGCGCGGTCACCGGCACGGTCGGCGTGAAGCCGACCTACGGCGGCGTGTCCCGGTACGGCCTGGTCGCCTTCTCCAGCTCGCTGGACCAGGGCGGTCCGTGCGCCCGGACGGTGCTGGACGCGGCCCTGCTGCACGAGGTCATCGCGGGCCACGACCCGCTGGACTCCACCTCGATCAACGCCCCGGTGCCGCCGGTGGTGGCCGCCGCCCGCGAGGGCGCGAACGGCGACCTGACCGGGGTGAAGGTCGGCGTGGTCACGCAGTTCAGCGGTGACGGCTACCAGCCGGGCGTGCTGCGGTCCTTCGAGGCCGCGGTGGCGCAGCTCAAGCAGCTGGGCGCGGAGATCGTCGAGGTGTCCTGCCCGAGCTTCGACTACGCGCTGCCCGCCTACTACCTGATCTCGCCCAGCGAGGCGTCCTCGAACCTGGCCCGGTTCGACGCCATGCGCTACGGCCTGCGGGTGGGCGACGACTCGACGCGCAGCGCCGAGGAGGTCATGTCGCTGACCCGCGAGGCCGGTTTCGGCCCCGAGGTCAAGCGGCGCATCATGATCGGCACCTACGCGCTGTCGTCGGGCTACTACGACGCCTACTACGGCTCGGCGCAGAAGGTCCGCACGCTGATCACCCGCGACTTCGAGCAGGCGTTCGCGAACGTGGACGTGCTGGTCTCGCCGACCACGCCGACCACGGCGTTCCGCATCGGCGAGCGCGCGAACGACCCGATGGCGATGTACAAGGCGGACCTGTGCACCATCCCGGCGAACCTCGCCGGGACGCCCGCCATGTCCGTCCCGAGTGGACTGTCCGACGAGGACGGCCTGCCGGTGGGCCTCCAGATCATGGCCCCGGCGTTGCAGGACCACCGGATGTACCGGGTGGCGGCGGCCTACGAGGCGGCGCGCGGCACGGTCTACCTCGACGTCCCGGAACTGGCGGTGGCGCGGTGAAGAAGGCACGCGGTGCGTTCGCCCTGCTGGGCGCGGCGAGCGCGGCGACCAGCGCGTTCTCGACGCTGAAGTCCGCGCGGGGCAAGAACGACAAGCTCGCGCTGGCCAACGCGGTCGCGAGCATCCTGGTGGCGATCACCGGCGCGGCGCTGGCCGTGCGCAGCATGCGGAAGGACGGCGAGTGATGACGTCGGTGGACGAACTGATGGACTACGCCGAGGTCATCGAGCGCTTCGACCCGGTGCTCGGCCTGGAGGTGCACGTCGAGCTGCACACCAACACCAAGATGTTCTGCGGCTGCGCCAACCTGTTCGGCGGCGAGCCCAACACGCACGTCTGCCCGACGTGCCTGGGCCTGCCCGGGTCGCTGCCGGCGGTCAACGGCAAGGCCGTCGAGTCGGCCATCCGCATCGGTCTCGCGCTCAACTGCGAGATCGCCGAGTGGTGCCGGTTCGCGCGGAAGAACTACTTCTACCCGGACATGCCGAAGAACTTCCAGACCTCGCAGTACGACGAGCCGATCGCCTTCAACGGCTGGCTCGACGTGACGCTGGACGACGGCGAGGTCGTGCGCGTGGAGATCGAGCGCGCGCACATGGAGGAGGACACCGGCAAGTCGCTGCACGTGGGTGGCGCGACCGGGCGCATCCACGGCGCGGAGCACTCGCTGCTGGACTACAACCGGGCGGGCGTGCCGCTGATCGAGATCGTCACCAAGCCGATCACGGGCACCGGCGAGCGGGCGCCCGAGGTGGCCCGCGCGTACGTCACCGCGCTGCGGGACCTGCTGAAGGCGCTGGACGTCTCCGACGTGCGCATGGACCAGGGTTCGCTGCGCTGCGACGCGAACGTGTCGCTGATGGCCAAGGACGCCACCGAGTTCGGAACCCGCACCGAGACCAAGAACGTCAACTCGCTGCGCAGCGTCGAGCGCGCCGTGCGGTTCGAGATGACGCGGCAGGCCGCGGTGCTGGTCAACGGCGGCAAGGTCACCCAGGAGACCCGGCACTTCGACGAGTCGACCGGCTCGACGTCGTCCGGGCGCACCAAGGAGACCGCCGAGGACTACCGGTACTTCCCGGAGCCCGACCTGGTCCCGATCGCGCCGTCGCGCGAGTGGGTGGAACAGCTGCGGGGCACGCTGCCCGAGCTGCCGTGGGAGCGCCGCAAGCGCATCCAGCAGGAGTGGAGCCTGACCGACGCCGAGCTGCGCGACCTGGACAACGCCGGTGCGGTGGACCTGGTGGCGGCGACGGTCGACGCGGGCGCGACGCCCGCCGAGGCCCGCTCGTGGTGGGTGGCCTACCTGACCAAGGAGGCCAACGCCCGCGGTGTCGAGCTGGGCGACCTGGCCATCACGCCCGCGCAGATCGCCCGGGTGGTGGCGCTGGTGAACTCCGGCGAGCTGACCAACAAGCTCGCCCGCGAGGTCGTCACCGGCGTGCTGGCCGGCGAGGGTGAGCCGGAGGCGGTCGTCGAGGCCCGCGGGCTGAAGGTGGTCTCCGACGACTCGGCGCTGGAGAAGGCCGTGGACGAGGCCCTAGCGGCGCAGCCGGACGTGGCGGCGAAGATCCGCGACGGCAAGGTCGCGGCGGCGGGCGCCATCGTCGGCGCGGTCATGAAGGCGACGAAGGGGCAGGCGGACGCGAAGAAGGTCCGCGACCTGATCATCGCCCGCTGCTCGTAGCAGGTCCTCACGAAGGCCCGGCCGCCGCGGTGGCCGGGCCTTCGCGCGTCTGCGGAACGCGCCGGTTCTGTGAACGTGATCATCAGCACGCCCGGGGGCGTATCTGGGGGCCTGTCCGCCGTTCTCTTAGGGCAAGCAGTAATCGAGGTGGCGATCCGTGACGAGAGGGGTGCCGACCGTGGCTATTCCACGTGGCGGGTCGGCGCGAATGTCCTCTTATTGCGGGTCCGAACACCCCATCTCAGTGTCAACACGTTCGCCCGTTCGAGTGGTAACACCCACCGAAACACTTCTTTTGTGCTGGTCAGGGCGTCCCGCTCGATGGGATGTGATTGCTCAGCGTGAATTTCCACCGCACAGGTGCGTCCATCTGTGTCAGGCTTGAGCCGTTCGGTCGGCGGGGGGCCGCCGAAATGATCGAAAACCCACTGGACTTACCCCGGATCAGGGGCCCGTTGTAGGGGAGGACAACACCATGACCGCCGGAACCAACCGCAAGCGCGTCGCCGAGGTCGAGGGTGCGGAACTGGCCGACGAGCAGGCCGTGACGCTCACCGCCACCGCCGCGGCGAAGACCAAGCCGGCCGGCGACAAGGCGAAGAGCGGCGAGAAGGCCAAGGCCGGCAAGGGCAAGCGCAAGGGCGGCGGCGGCTCCGACCCCGAGGGCGGCCCGTACACCAGCTACAGCCAGCCGGTCGACGCGCCCGCCGCGGACCCGGCCGAGCCGGAGCCCGAGCCGCAGCCGGAACCCCAGCCCGTCGGGCCCGAGGGCGGCCCGTACACCAGCTACTCGGTGCCGATCACGACCAAGTGACCGGGACGCCCGGATCGCCGCACTGCCCGCCGGCCGACAAGCAACCAACCGGTGGGCAGTGTCGCATCGCCGGTTGTGCTCTCATATGAACGTGCCCGCCACGCCGCCTCCCGCCGCACCGCGGGGTTCCCGAGGAGGCCGCGACCCGGTCGAAGCCGTGGCGCGGGCACGCGAACAGCAACTGCTGGGCAAGGCGGCGGGTCTCGCCGCCCGACCGGTGAAGGCGCTGGGGCACCTGCGGCGGGCGTTGGACCTGCTCGACGTGCCGGGCGTGGACCCCGTGGAGCGCCTCGAAGCGCGCGCCCGGGTCCTGTTCACCATGTCCTTCTGCCTGGCCGAGACCGGCAGCGTGGACGACGGCCTCCGGCTGCTGGACGTGGTCCGCGCCGAACTGCCCGGCATCCCCGACGGCCCGCTGCGCGCCGAGCTGACCAGCATGCTCAACGGCTCGCACGCGCTGCTGCTGTTCCGGGTCGGCCGGATCGAGGAGGGCATCACCTACGTCGACCTCGACGTCGCCCACCACGAGGGCCGGCTGGCCGCCGGTGACACCTCGATCGTCCCGCTCCTGGTCAACACGCTGCACAACCGGGGCACGGCCTACGGGGAGATCGACCAGCCGGCCGCCGCGATCCGGGACCTCGACCGGGTCGTCGAGCTGTCCAAGCAGTACGACCTGCCGCTGCGGGTCGGCATCTCCACCCACGCGCTGGGCAACGTGCTGCGCCGCGCCGGGGACGTGCCCGGCGCGCTGCGCCGCTACGCCGAGGCCAACCGGGTCTTCCAGGAACTCGAACCCGGTCTCCTCCTCCGCCTGCGGATCGACCAGTCCGAAGCCCTCATCAGCGTCGGCCTCGCCGACGAGGCGGGCCGGCTGCTGGACGAGGTCCTGCCGGACCTGCGCAAGCAGAAGGTCGGCCAGGACGTCGCCGAGGCCGAGCTGTACCGGGCCGCCGCCGCCCTGCTGGACGGGGACCTCACCCTGGCCAAGCGGATGGCGAACTCGGCGCAGCGCCGGCTGGTCCGGCGGGGCAGTCCCGGGTGGGCGGCCGTCGCCGCGTTGATCGCCCTGCGGGTGGACGCCACGAAGGCCCTCGAATCGCGCCGGCCGTCGGAGGAGGTCGTCGGGCGCGCGATGGAGCTGGCCACCGAGCTGGCCGCGCGCGGCCTGTACGACCAGGCGGCGTTCGCGCAGATCCTCGCCGCCCGCCTGGAGGTCCGCCGGGGCGACCCGGCGCGGGCCGAGCAGCTGCTGCGCAGCGTGCCCAAGTCGCGGCGGATCGAGCCGATCGACCACCGCATGGTGCTGCGGCTGTGCCGGGCGGAGATCGCGCTGGCCCGCGGGAACCGGCGGGTCGCGCTCGCGCAGGCGAAGGCGGGCCTGGCGGAGCTGGGCCAGTTGCGGGACAAGCTCGGCGGGCTGGAACTGGTCTCCGGCGCGGCCCTGCACGGCCGGGAGCTGGGCGAGCTGGCCGTGCGGCTGGTGCTGGAGGGCGGCGACTCGTCGGCCACCGCCAAGCGGTTGTTCACCTGGCTGGAGCGCACCCGCGCCCAGATGTACCGGTACGACCCGGTCGAGTCCACTGTGGACTCCGAGCTGGGCGAGCGGATAGCCGACGTGCGCCGGCTGAGCCGCTCGCTGCTGCTGGCCCGGCTGGACGGCGCCCCGACGGCCGCGCTGGAGGCCCGGCTGGCCGCCAGCCAGCGCGCAGCGATGCGCCTGGGCTGGAGCGCGAGCCCGTGGGGCACGCCGCGCCCGGTGGCCACGGCCGGCGAGGTGATGGCGAGGTTGGCCGGCCGCGCGCTGGTGAGCTTCGCGTCCTCGGGCGACGAGCTGATCGCCCTCGCCCTGGTCGGCGGCCGGGTGCGGATGGTGCGGCTCGGGTCGCTGGCGGAGGCCACGGAGGGCGCGCGCAGGCTGCACGCCGACCTCAACGCGCTGGCCCCCGACCACCTGCAACCGCCGCTGCGCGAGGTGATCGGCGCGTCCGCCCGGCGCGAGGCGGAGAAGCTGGACCGGATGCTGCTGCGCCCGCTGGCGGGCCTGCTGGGCGACCGGGAGCTGGTGGTCGTGCCGACCGGCGCCCTGCACGTGGTGCCGTGGGGTGTGCTGCCGACGTGCGCTGGCCGGCCCGTGGTGGCCGCGCCCTCGGCGACGTCGTGGCTGGGTACCACCCGGCGGGAACGCGAGTCGGCGTCCGGCGTGCTGCTGGTGCGCGGACCGGGGTTGCAGGCGGCGCAGGCGGAGATCGACCGGCTCGCGGGCTACCACGTCGACGCGAAGCTGCTGGGCGTGCGCGACGCCCGCGTCAGCACGGTGCTGGAGGCGCTGGACGGTGTCGGCGTAGCGCACATCGCCGCGCACGGCGAGCACGAGCCGGAGAACGCGTTGTTCTCCCGCCTGGAACTGGTCGACGGCGCGCTGTTCGCGCACGAGGTGGGCCGGGTCCGCCGCCCGCCGCACCGGGTCGTGCTGGCCGCGTGCGAACTGGCGCTCAACCGCGTGCGCCCCGGCGACGAGCCGCTGGGCTTCGCGGGCGCACTGCTCGCCGGCGGCGCGCGCACGGTGATCGCCGCGTCGAGCAAGGTCGGCGACCAGCCCTCCGCCGAGGCGATGGCGGACTTCCACCGTGGCCTCGCGGCGGGCCGCTCCCCGGCCGTGGCCCTGGCCGAAGCCGTCTCCGCCGACCCGTTCCGGCGGCCGTTCGTGTGCCTCGGGTCGGGTTGAGCCCCTGATCTGTTGACCAGGCCCCCGCGGACCCACTAGTCACAGTATGTGGTGTCCGGTGAACGGAGGGCGCACGAATGCGGTCGACCCTGCTCGCCTTGCTGTTGGTGGTGACCGCCGCGGTGCCGGCCCAGGCCGCGCCCGCCACCGGACGCGCCGAGAACCCCGGCAACGGCCCGGAACGCAACGAGGTCGCCGCCACCGACCCACCCCTGCGCACCGCCACCCGCGGCGACAACCGCCCCGAGGCCGCCCAGGGCTACCCGCGCCGGACCCTGCTGCGCGTCTACCCCGAGGACACGACCGACCGTTCGGCCAAGCTCGGGCTGGCCACCTACCACTCCCTCGCGCCCCGGCTGAACGACCTCCAGCGGCGCAGCGACCGGGTGTCGGTCGAGGTGATCGGCCAGTCCACCGCCGGCCGCGACCTGTACCTGGTGACCCTGACCGCCCCCGAGACCCCGAGCGAGACCCGGCGGCAGGAGGCGTGGCGGTCCCGGATCGAGGACGACCCGGTCGGCGCCCGCCGCGACCCGTTGCTGCGCAACGCCTACAAGGCCCCGGTGTGGGTCAACGCGAACATCCACGGCGACGAGTGGGAGGGCACCGACGGCGCCCTGCGCGTGATCGAGGACCTGGCCACCACGTCCGACCCGACGAAGCTGGACCTGCTGCGCCGCAGCAGGGTCTACGTCAACCTCACCGCGAACCCGGACGGCCGCGTAGCCGGAACCCGCGCCAACGCGGCCGGGTTCGACCTCAACCGCGACTTCGTCACGGCATCCCAGCCCGAGACACGCGCCATGCGCGCCATCGTCCAACGCACCCAGCCGCTGATGATGCTCGACGAGCACGGGTACGTGACCAACACCCTCATCGAGCCCACCACCCCGCCACACGGCCAGAACTACGACTTCGACCTGTACATCCAGCACGGCTACGAGGGTGGTCTGCGCATGGAGCAGGCGGTCGCGGCACTGGGTCACCCGGAGACGGCCAAGCCGGAGATCCCGTTCCGCGACTACGACCCCGGCGTCTGGGACGGCTGGGCCCCGATCTACACCGCGCAGTACTCGATGTACCACGGCGCGGTGTCTTACACGATCGAGGTGCCCATGCGGGTCAACCGAGCCGATTACACGAACTTGCCGGTGGAGGAGCTGCGCCGGCGGTCCCGCATCAACACCGACGTGGTCGAGGCGACCGTCCGCACCGTCTTGACCTACGTGCGACAGCATCGGAGTGCGTTGGTGGACAACCAGATCGAGATGTTCCGCAGGGGCGACGCCGGCGAACCACAACGCCCGATCCCCGACGGCCACGTCCCCGGCTTCGGCCCGGAGGACAGGTACACCACCGAGTTCCCGCGCGCCTACGTCATCCCCGTGGGCACCTCCCAACGCTCCGGCCCCGCCGCAGCAAGGCTGGTGGACCACTTGGTAGCCAACGACGTCAGGGTGTCCCGCGCCGACCGCCCGTTCGTGCTGGGCGGAAGGTCCTACCCGACCGGCTCGTACGTGGTCGACATGCACCAGCCCAAACGCGCCTTGGCCAACGTCATGCTGGAAGCAGGCCGCGACCTGTCCCAAGACGTGCCCGTGATGTACGACATCTCCGGCTGGAGCCACCGCCTGCTGTGGGGCGCATCGGTAGACGTAGTCCGCACCGGCCGCCTAGATGTGCCCGCAAGGGACGTAATCGCCGCCTCCCCAACAGGTTCAGTCGACGCCGCCCCCGGCCAGGACTTGGCCCTAAGACTGGTAGACGGCAAGGACGCCGCCGCCCTCAACGACCTCCTGACCAGAGGCATCCAGGTCCGCAGACAACCCGACGGCACTTACGTGGTCCCCGCTAGCGCCCGCGCCAAGGCAATCGAGGTATCCGACCGCTACGGCGTGCGCTTCACCCCCGGCACCCCCGGCGGCACTGTCCTACATCGCCCCGTAGTCGCGGCAGCAGTCGCGTCGGACGAGCTGAAGGCCCTGCGCGACATGGGTTTCGACGTACGCCCGGTCTCAAACGCAGTCCTGGACGGCGGCTTCGACCTCTCCCGCGTAGACGTCCTGTTCGTGTCCTCAGGCCTCCGCTACGACCTACTCAACCCCACAGCACGCCAGTCGATGGACGCTTTCCTCACCCGGGGCGGCCTGGTAACCCGAGGCGCAACCGGCGCAAGGTTCAACTCCGACGCCCGCGTCCTAACGGCAAAGGCCGTAGCAGGCAAGGAAGACGCCAACGGCGTAGTCACAGTCACAGACGCCACAGGCACCCCCGGCCACTCCTTCGTCTATGCACCACACTGGTTCACCGACTTGGGCCCGAACGTCACAGCCGAACAGCGCTACACAGGCTTGGTAGCAGGCCACTGGATCCCCCGCGAGGATGGCACCGGCGGCCAGGACGCGGCAGCAGGCATGCCAGCAGTGATATCGGGCCGCTCAGAACGAGGCGGCACAGCAGTCCTCTTCGGCACCGAACCCCTCTTCCGAGACCATCCGAAGGGCCTCTACTGGCAGGTCGCCGACGCCATCTACCGAACCACCCCCTAACCCACCCAACACGGCCCCCAGCGCCCGAAGGGCGTGCTTTTTCACGAAGCTCGCGCAGCAGACCTCCCAACTTGGGCTTCTTCCGTCATCCCCGTATGGCCTGCCCGAAGGGCTACC
>NZ_JBBEGC010000119.1:0-22903 GCF_037401995.1 Saccharothrix sp. CCNWYY140 | reverse complement strand
CGGTGGGGGAACCGAGGCCCTCCACTTGTAGGTAACACCTACCGCGCGCTCCGCGCGCGAAGGACGCGCTCCGCGCGCCGAAAAGGCTGTCGGGAGCGACTTGCGGGCCACTGCATGGCGGAGTGCTGTCGCTACCGAAAGTAGTCCTGCGGTCGCCGTACATCGTACGGTACAACGTACGGCATGAGTGCTGTGCCGAGTAGTGGTGCTGGGTTCGTGCCGACCGACGAGGATGTGCGGGGTGTCCTGGACTGGTTCGAGCGGTGGGACGCCTCCGCTGTGGCCAAGGATGTCGAGGCGATGGCCGGGATGACGTTGTTCCCGGTCAACGCCGTCACCGACGGCTCGGCCGAGTCGTGGGACCGGGAGCGGTTCCTGCGGGACATAGCCGCGCAGTTGGGGGACGGGGACGTCCACATGGAGTCCGTCCGGACGCCGGTGTTCATCAACGCCAACCTGGCGTTCGTGGTCACCGACGCGACCATCACCGTGGGTGAGTTCAGCCAGGTCGTGCGGTATGGCGACCTGCTGGTGAAGACCGACGGGGTGTGGCTGTTCCAAACGATGGTCCAGGGCGGCTGGTGACGGGGTTCCGCGCCACTAACAATCAGTCTTGACTGTTTGTTAGTGGCGCGGAACACTCCGCTGCATGGGTACCGAGACCAGGCAGCGGCAGGCCGACCGCAGCCGCGAGACCCGGCGCAAGCTGATGGAAGCGACCGTCGAGTGCCTGGTGGAGCTGGGCTGGTCGGGCACGACGACGACGGTGGTCGCCGAGCGCGCGGGGGTGTCCCGGGGTGCTCAGCTGCACCACTTCCGCACCCGCGGTGAGCTGGTCGCCGCCGCGGTGGAGCACCTCGGCTCGGAGAGCGTGCAGTCGTTGAAGGAGCGCGCCGCGCGGGTCAACGGCAGCACGGTCGCGGTGGTCGAGCTGATCGCCGACTTCTACGCCAGCGACCTGTTCACCGCCGCGCTGGAGCTGTGGGTGGCGGCCCGCACCGATCCCGACCTGAAGACGGTCGTGGTCCCGCTGGAGGTCCGGCTGGGGCGGGAGACCCACCGCCTCGCCGTTGAGCTGTTGGGCGCCGACGAGACGAAGCCGGGCGTCCGCGAAGCCGTGCAGATCACCCTGGACCTGGTGCGCGGCTTGGCTCTGGCCAACCAGCTCACCGACGACGGGAAGCGGCGCGCGCGGATCGTCCGGCATTGGGCGACGATGCTGGAGGACTCGCTGTGATCACCGAGGTTCTAAGCGACCTGCGGGCTGAGAGTCAGGTGCTGGACGACTTGGTGGCCCCGCTTGACGATTGGGCGGTCCCTACGCCTGCGCCGGGGTGGACGATCGCGCACCAGATCAGCCACCTGCGCTGGACCGACCGCATCGCGGCGCTGGCGGCGACCGATCCCGAGGCGTTCGCGGAGGCGTTGAAGCAAGCCACCCCGGACCTGGTCGACAAGGGTGCCGAGGAGCCGGTGACGCTGGAGGAGTGGCGGGCCGGTCGGGATGAGCTGGAGCGGGCGCTGCTCGCCGTGCCGGCCGGGGTGAAGGTGCCGTGGTTCGGGCCGCCGATGAGTCCGGTGTCGATGGCCACCGCGCGGCTGATGGAGACGTGGGCGCACGGTCAGGACGTGGCCGACGCGCTGGGCGTGACGCGCGAGCCGACCCACCGCCTCAAGCACGTGGCGCACATCGCCGTGCGGGCGATGGGGTACGCGTTCCTGGTCAACGGCCTGCCGGCGCCCACCGCCCCGGTCCGGGTCGAGCTGGTCGGGCCGGGCGGCGAGCGGTGGACGTGGGGTCCGGAGGACGCGCCGGACCGGATCTCGGGGCCGGCCCTGGACTTCTGCCTGCTGGCGACGCGGCGGCGGCACCGGGACGACCTGGACGTGAAGGCGGAGGGCGAGGTGGCGTCGGCCTGGTTGCCGATCGCGCAGGCCTTCGCCGGACCGCCCGGACCTGGCCGCGAGAAGGCCGCTCGAGGACTGGAAGAGGGATCGGCGTGATCCGGATCGGCAACGCGTCGGGGTTCTACGGGGACCGGTTCGCCGCCGTCCGCGAGATGCTGGAGGGCGGTGACCTCGACGTCCTCACCGGCGATTACCTGGCCGAACTCACCATGCTCATCCTCGGCCGCGACCGCGTGAAGGACGCGAACCTCGGCTACGCCCGCACCTTCCTGCGCCAGCTCGAAGACGCCCTCGGCCTCGCCCTCGAACGCGGGGTCAAGATCGTCTCCAACGCCGGCGGCCTGAACCCGGCCGGGCTCGCGCAAGCGATCGACAAGCTCGGTCTGAACGCGAAAGTCGCCCATGTGACCGGGGACGACCTGCGGCCCCGCTTCCCGGAAGCCCTGACCGCCAACGCCTACCTGGGTGCGTGGGGCATCGCGGAGTGCCTGAAGGCCGGTGCGGACGTCGTCGTCACGGGTCGGGTCACGGACGCCTCGCTGGTCGTCGGACCGGCCGCCGCCCACTTCGGCTGGGGTCGGGACGAGTGGGACAAGCTCGCCGGCGCGACCGTCGCCGGGCACGTCCTGGAGTGCGGAACCCAGGCCACGGGCGGCAACTACGCGTTCTTCACCGAGATCGACGCGACCCGCCCCGGCTTCCCGATCGCCGAGATCGACGAGGACGGCTCGGCCCTGATCACCAAGCACGACGGCACGGGCGGCGCGGTCACCGTGGACACGGTCACCGCCCAACTCCTGTACGAGATCGGCGCACCGGCCTACCTCGGCCCGGACGTCACCAGCCACTTCGACACCATCCGGCTCGAAGAGCACCCGAGGGGCGTCCGGATCTCCGGCACCAAGGGCTCCCCGCCGCCGGACACGCTGAAGGTGTGCCTCAACCGCCTCGGCGGCTTCCGCAACTCCACCACGTTCGTCCTCTGTGGACTGGACATCGAGCGCAAAGCCCGCCTGGTGCGCCGGCAGCTCGAAGACGCCATCGGCACTGAAGGCCTGACCTGGACGCTGGCCCGCACCGACCACGACGACGCCGACACCGAGGAGACCGCCTCCGCCCTCCTCCACGCCACGATCAAGACCGCGGACCCCAAGCGGGCCAAGGCGTTCTCCCGAGCGGGCATCGAGCTGGCGTTGGCCTCCTGCCCGGGCTTCCACGTCACCGCGCCACCCGGCGACGGCACGCCGTACGGGGTCTACCAGGCCGCGTACGTCGGCCGGCACGAGGTGCGCCACCAGGCTGTCCTGCCGAACGGGGAGGTGGTCGAGGTATGAGGGTCCCGTTGGGCACGATCGCGGGCGCCCGGTCCGGTGACAAGGGCGGTGACGCGAACCTCGGCGTGTGGGTGCGCACCGACGCCCAGTACGCGTGGCTGGCCGAGACCCTGACCGTCGCGCGCCTGAAGGAGTTGCTGCCGGAGGCGGGCGAGGTGGACCGGTACGAGCTGCCGAACCTCAAGGCGCTGAACTTCGTCCTGCACGGCCTGCTCGGCGAGGGCGTGGCGTCCTCGACCCGGTTCGACCCGCAGGCCAAGGCGCTGGGGGAGTGGCTGCGGTCCCGGCACGTGGACATCCCGGAGGACTTGCTGTGAACACCACTTCGGACCTGTTCGGGACACCGGAACGCCAGGACCTGCGGGCCACGGTCCGCCGGTTCACCGAGCAGGAGATCGTCCCGCACCTGGGCGACTGGGAGCGCGAGGGCGAAGTCCCGCGCGCCCTGTACCGCAAGGCCGCCAAGATCGGCCTGCTGGGCATCGGCTTCCCCGAAGCGGTCGGCGGCGCGGGCGACCTGCTCGACACGGTCGTCGTGACGGAGGAGCTGATCCAGGCCGGCGGGTCGTCCGGGCTGATCGCCGCCCTGCTCACGCACGGCATCGCGCTCCCGCACATCGTGGACGCGGGCAGCCCCGACCTGGTTGACCGGTTCGTGCGGCCGACGTTGGAGGGTGAGCTGATCGGCGCGCTGGCGGTCACCGAGCCCGGCGGCGGGTCGGACGTGGCCGCGCTCCGGACGAAAGCGGTCAAAGACGGCGACCACTACGTCGTCAACGGGTCGAAGACGTTCATCACCTCCGGCGACCGCGCGGACTTCGTGACCACGGCGGTGCGCACCGGCGGCGAGGGCTACCAGGGCATCAGCCTGCTCGTGATCGAGAAGGGCACGCCCGGCTTCACCGTGGACCGGCGGCTGGACAAGATGGGTTGGCACTGCTCGGACACCGCCGAACTGTCCTTTGTGGACGCGCAAGTTCCGGTCGCCAACCTGGTCGGCCCGGAGAACGGCGGTTTCGGCCTGATCATGCGCCAGTTCCAGGTCGAGCGGATTTCGCTGGCCGTGCAGGCGTACGCGACGGCCCAGCGCTGCCTCGACCTGGCGATCGCCTACACCCGCCAACGGGAAACGTTCGGCCGCCCGCTGATGGGCCGCCAGGTGGTGCGGCACAAGCTGGTGGAGATGGCCCAACGGGTGGACCTCGCCCGCACCTACACCCGCGAGGTGGCGGTGAAGGTGGCACGCGGTGAGGAGGCGGTGGCACAGGTGTGCTTCGCCAAGAACGCGGCCGTGGAGGCGTGCTCGTTCGTGGTGGACGCGGCCGTCCAACTGCACGGCGGCGCGGGCTACATGCGCGACAGCGAGGTCGAGCGGCACTACCGGGACGCGCGCATCCTCGGCATCGGCGGCGGCGCCACCGAGGTGATGGTGGAGTTGGCCGCGAAGCGATTGGGGTTCACGGCATGACGACGTTGGGCACGAGGCTGGACACGCGGGCCGCGGAGTTCCACGAGAACCGCGAGGCGTTGCTGGCCAAGCTCGCCGACCTGGACACCGAGCACGCCAAGGCGCTCGCGGGCGGCGGGCCGAAGTACACCGAACGGCACCACAAGCGCGGCAAGCTCCTGGCCCGCGAGCGCATCGAACTGCTGGTGGACCAGGACAGCCCGTTCCTGGAGTTGTCGCCGCTGGCCGCGTGGGGCACCGACTACCCGGTGGGCGCGAGCGTCGTCACCGGCATCGGCGTCGTGGAGGGGGTCGAGTGCGTGATCGTCGCCAACGACCCGACCGTGCGCGGTGGCGCGAGCAACCCCTACACCCTGCGCAAGACGTTCCGCGCCAACGACATCGCGTTCCAGAACCGGTTGCCGCTGATCGGCCTGGTCGAGTCGGGCGGGGCGGACCTGCCCAGCCAGAGCGAGATCTTCATCCCGGGCGGGCGGGCGTTCCGCGACCTGACCAGGCTCAGCGCGGCCGGCATCCCGACCATCAGCACGGTGTTCGGCAACGCCACCGCCGGCGGCGCGTACGTGCCGGGGATGTCGGACTACGTGGTGATGATCGACCAGCGCTCGAAGGTGTTCCTCGGCGGCCCGCCGCTGGTCAAGATGGCCACCGGCGAGGAGTCCGACGACGAGTCGCTGGGCGGCGCGCGGATGCACGGCACCACGTCCGGCCTGGCGGACTTCGTGGCGACCGACGAGGTGGACGCGATCCGCCTGACCCGCCGGGTCGTCGCCCGCCTGAACTGGCGCAAGCTGGGTCCGCAGCCCAAGCCGTCCGAACCGCCGCTCTACGACGAGGAGGACCTGCTCGGCTTGGTCCCGACCGACCTGCGGGTGCCGTTCGACCCGCGCGAGGTCATCGCCCGGATCGTGGACGGCTCGCGGTTCGACGAGTTCAAGCCCGACTACGGCACCAGCCTGGTCACGGGCTGGGCCGACCTGCACGGCTACCCGATCGGCGTCCTGGCCAACGCCCGCGGCGTGCTGTTCAGCGAGGAGGCCCAGAAGGCCACCCAGTTCATCCAGTTGGCCAACAAGCAGGACACCCCGCTGCTGTTCCTCCAGAACACCACCGGGTACATGGTCGGCGCCCAGTACGAGCAGGGCGGCATCATCAAGCACGGCGCGATGATGATCAACGCCGTGTCCAACAGCCGGGTGCCGCACCTGACCGTGGTCATGGGCGCGTCCTACGGCGCGGGCAACTACGGCATGTGCGGTCGGGCCTACGACCCGCGCTTCCTGTTCACCTGGCCCAACGCCAAGTCCGCCGTGATGGGGCCGGTGCAGCTCGCGGGCGTGCTGTCGATCGTGGCGCGGCAGGCCGCCGCCGCGAAGGGGCAGGAGTACAACGAGGAGCACGACGCGGCCATGCGGCAGATGGTCGAGGGGCAGATCGAGCAGCAGTCCCTGGCCGCGTTCCTGTCCGGCCGGCTCTACGACGACGGCGTGATCGACCCGCGCGACACGCGCACGGTGCTCGGCCTGTGCCTGTCGGCGATCCACAGTGGACAGATCAAGGGCGCCGACGGCTACGGCGTCTTCCGGATGTGAGGTCACCCGTGATCAGCAAGCTCCTGATCGCCAACCGGGGCGAGATCGCCCGCCGCGTGGCGCGCACGTGCCGCGAGGTGGGCGTGAGCCCGGTGGCGGTGTTCTCCGACCCGGACGTCGACGCGCCGCACGTCCGGGAGGCCGACGCGGCGGTGCGCCTGCCCGGTGCCGCGCCCGCCGAGACCTACCTGCGCGTCGACGCCCTGGTGGCGGCGGCGAAGGCGGCCGGCGCGGACGCCGTGCACCCCGGCTACGGCTTCCTGTCCGAGAACGCCGAGTTCGCGCGTGCCGTGCTCGACGCCGGCCTGACGTGGGTCGGACCCGACCCCGAGGTCATCGAGGCGATGGGCTCGAAGGTCGCCGCCAAGAAGCGGATGGTCGAGGCCGGTGTGCCGGTGCTGCCCGAGCTGGACCCCGAAGCCGCGACGGAGTTCCCGTTGCTGGTCAAGGCCTCCGCCGGTGGTGGTGGGCGGGGCATGAGGGTGGTGCGTGCCCGCGAGGAACTGGCTGAAGCGGTCGCCGCCGCCCGCCGCGAGGCCGAGTCCGCGTTCGGTGACGGCACGGTGTTCTGCGAACCGCTGCTGGAGAACGCCCGGCACGTCGAGGTGCAGATCCTGGCCGACACCCACGGCACGGTGTGGGCGTTGGGGGAGCGGGAGTGCTCCATCCAGCGGCGGCACCAGAAGATCATCGAGGAGACGCCGAGCCCGGCGGTCGGACCCGAGGCCCGGCAACGGCTCTTCGACGCCGCCACCAAGGCCGCGCACGCCATCGGGTACGTCGGCGCGGGCACGGTCGAGTTCCTCTTCACCGACGACCAGCGGTTCCACTTCCTGGAGGTCAACACCCGCCTCCAGGTGGAGCACCCGGTCACCGAGGAGGTCTTCGGCCTGGACCTGGTCGCCTGGCAGCTCGCCATCGCCGAGGGCGCGCGCCTGCCCGCCGAGCCGCCCGCGCCGAACGGCCACGCAATCGAGGCCCGCCTGTACGCGGAGGACCCGGCGCACGACTGGCGGCCGGCGTCCGGCACGCTGCACCGCTTCCGCGTCCCCGACGGCGTCCGCGTGGACAGCGGCGTGGAGGACGGCAGCGTCGTCGGGGTGCACTATGACCCCATGTTGGCCAAGGTCGTGGCCTGGGGTGCGACCAGGGCCGCGGCCGTGCGCAAACTGGCCAACGCGCTGGACCGCGCGGAGCTGCACGGCTTGGTCACCAACCGAGAGCTTTTGGTGCGCACGTTGCGCCATCCGGCCTTCGCGGCGGGGGATACCCATACCGGGTTCCTCGCGCAGCACGGCCTGACAAAGCAGCCTGACGTGGACGTTCGCCCCGCCACGCTGGCCGCCGCGCTGGCGCTGGCCGAGAATCGCCGGAGCACCCTGCCGCCGGGCTGGCGCAATGTGCCGTCGCAGCCGCAAAAAGTCGGATTCGAATTCCGGGGTGAATCGGTGGAGATCTCCTACCGGTACATCCGCGGTGGAGTCATATGCAGTCCTGAAGTTGAAGTCGTGCGCGCCGCTAAAGATTTCGTCGTGCTCGCTCAGGACGGAGTGCAGGTCACATACCCCGTCGCCGTATACGGGGACCGGGTGGAAGTCGGCGGGTTGTCACTGCGCGTGCTGCCCCGTTTCCCCGAACCCACCTCCAGGGTCGCCGAGGGCGCGACCGTCGCGCCCATGCCGGGCACGGTCGTGCGGGTGTCCGTGGAGCCCGGACAGCTCGTCGAAGCGGGCGCGGAGCTGCTGGTGCTGGAGGCCATGAAGATGGAGCACCGCGTGCTCGCCGCGACCGGTGGCACGGTCGCCGAAGTCCTTGTCCAGCCGGGTCACCAGGTCGATGCGGGCGACGTGCTCGCCGTTGTGGAGGGGTCATGACCAACTTCGTCGAGAGCGAGGAACGGCGGGCGCTGCGCAAGGCGGTCGCCGACCTGGCCGCCAAGTACGGTCCCGAGTACTTCGTCGCCAAGGCGCGGGCGGGGGAGAAGACCGACGAGCTGTGGGCCGAGGCGGGCAAGCTGGGCTACCTCGGCGTGGCCGTCCCGGCCGAGTACGGCGGCGGTGGCGGCGGCATCGGCGACCTGGCGGCGGTGTGCGAGGAGCTGGCCGCCGGGGGCTGCCCGCTGCTGCTGATGGTCGTCTCCCCGGCCATCTGCGCCACCGTCATCGCCCGCTTCGGCACCGAGGAGCAGAAGCGGCGGTGGCTGCCCGGGTTCGCCGACGGCACCACCAAGATGGCCTTCGCCATCACCGAGCCCGACGCCGGGTCCAACTCCCACAAGCTCGCCACCGCCGTGCGCCGCGACGGTGACGAGTGGGTGCTGTCGGGTGGCAAGTACTACATCTCCGGCGTCGACGAGGTGGACGCCGTGCTGGTGGTCGCCAGGCACGCCTCGGGTGCGGGTGTCCCGCAAGACACAGGCGCGACTCCTCAGTTGCTGCTCCCGTCGTTGATGATCGTCCCCACGGACGCTGAAGGGTTCACCTTCCGGCACATCCCGATGGAGATCGTGTCGCCGGAGAAGCAGTTCACGTGCTTCTTCGACGACGTCCGCCTGCCCGCCGACGCGCTCGTGGGCGCCGAGGACGCCGGGTTGGCCCAGCTGTTCGCCGGGCTCAACCCGGAACGCGTCATGGCGGCCTCCCTGGCCACCGGCATGGCCCGCCGCGCGCTCGACCAGGCGTCGGCCTACGCCCGCACCCGCACCGTCTGGGACAAGCCGATCGGCGCGCACCAGGGTGTCGCGCACCCGTTGGCGCAGTGCGCGATCCAGGTCGAGCTCGCTCGGCTGATGACCCAGAAGGCCGCGGCTCTCTACGACGCTGGAGAAGACCGGGCTGCGGGCGAGGCGGCCAACATGGCCAAGTACGCGGCGGGGGAGGCGGTGGCGGCGGCGGTGGACCAGGCCATCCAGGTGCACGGCGGGAACGGGTTGGCCTCCGAGTACGGACTCGGGGCGCTGCTCGCCGCGTCGAGGCTGTCCCGGATCGCTCCGGTCAGCCGCGAGATGATCCTGAACTTCGTCGCGCAGCACACCCTGCGGTTGCCGCGCTCGTACTAGATCACGTCCAGTCCCAGCGCAGCCCCACGACCCCGGGACCGAAGTCCAGGGCCACGGCGTACGCGTAACCCCAGGTGTCCACGGGGGTCTCGCGGACGTCGGCGGGTTCGCCGCCGGACAGGTCCGTCGTGAACTGCTCGCACCGCGCCGGCCGGCACCGGGAGTCGTACCTGACCTCCAGGACGTACTCCCGGACCGGGTGGCGGAACCGGCGCGAGTAGGTGTTGTCGTGCGTGGGGTGGTGCGGAGCCATGTGGATCAGCTCGTACTCCACCGCGGTGCGCTCACCGCGGCGCAACGGGCGTTCGAACAGCAGCTCGGCGATCATCAGACCGTTGCGCGGGTCGGCGGACACCCGCCCCAGTCTGCACGACCGCAGCGTGCCGATCACGGGCAGCGGATCGCCCGGCAGCCGCGTGTCGTAGCCGAGCAGGACGCGGTCCACGCCCGCCCGTTCGGCCCGCAGCACCTGCCGGGAGCGCACCCGCCGGGTGCTGCCGTCCATCGCCAGCTCCACCTGGTCCCGCAGGCTGAGCCGGGTGAGGTCCTGATCGGTGCTCGTGTCGACGTCGGCGAGCAGCTCGGCCATGCTCTCGTAGTCGCTGCGGTGGACCCATCCCTCCGGACCGCCCGGCCGCGACCTCGGCCGGGCCTTCCCGCGTGGCCGCGGCGGACCGAGCAGGGTGCTCAGGCCGCCCTCGCCGACGTCGAGGATCTCCTCCAGGTGCCCGACCGCGGCCAGCGAGTCGGGTCGTTCCGGGCGGCGTCGCCCGGACTGCCAGTAGCTCAGCGCGGCGATGCTGACCGCCACGCCGCGTGACCGCAGCTTGTGCTGGATCCGTTCCAGGCTCAGTCCCTTCGCCCGGATCGCCGATCGTAGTGCGTCCGCGAAGGGGTCTGCTCCTCCGTCGATCCGTCGGGGTTCGCGTACCCGCGAATCCGGCCCGACGACTGGCGTTGGCATCTCCACTCCGTTCTCCCGAGGACAAGGCGAGCGACGTTATCGTGTGAAATCGCTCCGGCGGTACAGCCGATCGGGTTTCCCGACGTGAATTTAACCGAATCGGCGGTCAAAATCCCCCTGGGCCGTGGAATGTTTGAATTCTCATTAACAGCGGGGGTGTGAAGGTCCCCCTCCGGGCGATCGTCGCACCGCCGCTGGGACAAGTGGTCGCTTCCCGGTGCGCGGACTGCCCCATAGCCTCGGGTACGTGGGGTGATGCAGCCCACACGACGCGGTTCGCGGCCCCACCCCTGCCGCTCCACGGGCGCCGCGCGCCGTTCCCTGCGAAGAACGGACCAGGTATGCGCAAGCTCCGTTGGATCGCCACGGTGGGCGCGAGCGCCGCTGTGGCCGGCGTCACTTCGACCACCGCCCATGCCGCCGAAAGGACCATCCTGTCGGCGGGCGGACCGGACGCCATCCCGAACGGCTACATCGTGAAGGATTTCTCCACAGCGAGTGCCAACTCCGTGGCCGCTCGCTTCGGCGGTCGCGTCGACCGCATTTTCTCCACAGCGTTGAATGGGTTCTCGGCCGCGCTGCCCGAGCCCGCCGCCCGGGGGCCCGTCCCGGCGCGGGCGGAGCGGGACCGGGTCGACCGCCTCTCGGTCACGGAGAGCGACCTCCCGGCGAGGGATCCGCACCGCGTCGCCACGACCACCCCAGCCTGATCCCCTCTTCCGACGGACCCCGGCGCGTGACATGCGCCGGGGTCCCACCCCTGCGAAGGACGACATCCATGCACAAGCTCTTGTCCCGCGGCTTACCCGGCGCGGCGCTGGTAGCCGCCGCCGTGGTCAGCTTCTCCGCCGCGCCCGCCACCGCCGAGGGCGCGGTTCTGCACGCCGGCTCACCCCTGGCCGTGCCCGGCAGCTACATCGTCAAGCTCAAGCCCGGCGCCACCCCGCCCGTCGCCGCCGACCGCACGTTCACCGGCGGCTTCTCGACCCGGCTGAGCGCCCGCGAGGCCCGCCGCCTGGCCGCGCACCCCGGCGTCGAGTACGTGGAGCAGGACCAGTACGTGCACGCGCTCGCCACCCAGCTCAACGCGCCGTGGGGCCTGGACCGCATCGACCAGCGCGCCCTGCCGATGGACACCACCTACAGCTACACCTCCACCGGCGCGACGACCTCGGTGTACGTCGTCGACACCGGCATCCGGACCACGCACGTGGAGTTCGGCGGGCGCGCGTTCCACGGCTGGGACGCGGTCGACAACGACTCCGTGGCCCAGGACGACAACGGGCACGGCACGCACGTCGCCGGCACCATCGCCGGCACGACCTACGGGGCCGCCAAGGGCGTGAAGGTCTACGGCGTGCGCGTGCTCAACGGGTCGGGCAGCGGCACCATCTCCGGCGTCATCGCGGGCGTCGACTGGGTGACCGCCCACGCCCGCAAGCCCGCCGTCGCGAACTTCAGCCTGGGCGGCGGGGCGTCCACCGCCCTCGACGACGCCGTGCGCCGCATGATCGCCTCGGGCGTCACCGCGTCCGTGACGGCGGGCAGCAGCGGCAGCGGCACTGTCAACACCTCGCCCGCCCGGGTGGTGGAGGCGATCACGTCCGGCGCGACGACGTCCACCGACGCACGGGCGTCGTTCTCGAACTTCGGCTCCGGCGTGGACCTGTTCGCGCCCGGCGTCGGCATCAAGTCCGCGTGGCACACCAGTGACACCGCGACCAACACGCTGAGCGGCACGTCGATGGCGACCGGCTTCGTCAGCGGGGTGGCCGCGCGCTACCTCCAGTTCGCCCCGACCGCCACCCCGGCCCAGGTGCACGCCGAACTCGTGCGCGAGGCGACCCCGCTGCCGTGGGGCGGCCGGTTGCTCTACTGGTCCCCTTCCCGCTGACCCTGCAAAGGAATCGCCATGCGCAAGTTCATCCCCGGCGCTTTAGCCGCCGTCCTCGCCACCGCCACCTTCACCACCCCGGCACAGGCCGAGGGTGTCGTCCTGTACGCCGGTTCCCCTTCGGCCGTGCCGGGCAGTTACATCGTCAAGCTCAAGGACGGCGCAGCCTTGTCCACTATGGACCGTTTAGCGCCCGAGCGTGTCTACAGTGGACCGTTGCGCGGTTTCTCGGTCCGGTTGAGCGCTCGTGAGGCCCGCCGGCTGGCCGCCGACCCGGCGGTGGAGTACGTGGAGCAGGACCAGGTGGTGCGGGCGCACACGACGCAGTACAACCCGCCGTGGGGCTTGGACCGCATCGACCAGCGAGCCCTCCCGGTGGACGGCAAGTACAGCTACACGTCCACGGGTCTGGGGACCACGGCGTACGTGATCGACACCGGCATCCGGGTCACGCACACCGAGTTCGGCGGACGCGCGTGCAACGGCTGGGACGCGGTGGACAACGACAACATCGCCCAGGACGGCAACGGCCACGGCACCCACATCGCCTCCTTGATCGCCGGCCGCACCTACGGCGTCGCCAAGCAGGCACGGGTGTGCGGCGTCCGGGTCCTCAACGCCTCCGGCAGCGGCACCACGGCCGGCGTCGTGGCGGGCATCGACTGGGTGGCCCGCAACGCCGTCAAGCCGGCCGTGGCGAACCTGTCCCTGGGCGGCGGGGCGTCCACCGCCCTCGACGACGCCGTGCGCCGCCTGATCGCCTCGGGCGTCAGCGCGTCGGTCACGGCGGGCGGCAGCAACGCCGACGCCTCCAACTACTCGCCCGCGCGCGTGGTGGAGGCCATCACCTCGGGCGCGTCGACCTCGACGGACACGAAGTCGACCTTCTCCAACTACGGGTCGGTGGTGGACCTCTACGCGCCGGGCGTGTCCATCCTGGGCGCCTGGCACACCACCGACACGGCGACCAACGCCATGAGCGGCACGTCGATGGCGACCGGTTACGTGACCGGCGTGGCGCTGCGCTACCTGCACTTCAACCGCACCGCCACGCCGGCCCAGGTCCAGGCGGAACTGATCCGCGAGGCGACCCCGCTGCCGTGGGGCAAGCTCCTGTACTGGTCCCCCGCACGCTGACCGGGAGCCGCCGGGGGAGTACCCGCCCCCGGCGGCTCGCTTTTCGCGTCGAAAAGAATTACGGACAGCCCACCATTCGTCGCTCACTGAAGCGGATCGTCGCCAGTTCTGCGTTTGACGAAAGCCCGGCAGAGGGTTGCACTGGATTCACAAACGCGGCGCCTCCGTTTCAAGGAGAGCACTATGACCACCACGCAGAGTTTCAACCTTCTGCAACCGTACAAGATCGCCGACGAGACGTTCGTCATTCCGTGGGCGCTGGAGGCCCCGCCGGTCGGTCACTTCCCGATGAATTCGATGGTGATCCGGGGACCCGAGCCGATCCTTGTGGACACCGGGGCGCCCGCGGTGCGTGCCCAGTGGCTGGAGGCGGCCTGGTCCGTCGTGGACCCGCTGGACGTGCGGTGGATCTTCCTCACCCACGACGACCGCGACCACTCCGGCAACCTCCTGGCGGTGCTCGCGGCGTGTCCGAACGCGACTTTGCTGACGACGTGGTTCTCCATCGGTCGCATGGCCGAGGAGTGGGAAATCCCGATCAACCGGTGCCGTTTCATGACCGACGGCGACACGATCGACGCGGGCGACCGCGTTCTGGTCGCCAAGAGACCACCCCTGTACGACAATCCCACGACCCGCGCCCTCTTCGACTCGAAGACCAACGTCTTGTGGGCCGTCGACACCTTCGCCACGAACGTGCCGACGCCCATGCCGGAAACGGCGGAACTGTCGTCGGAGGAATTCCGTGACGGCCAGTTCTTCGGCGGACGCCTGGTCGCCCCCTGGGTCGCCCTGTTGGACCCCCAGAAGTTCGGGGCGGTCGTCAGCTACTTCCAGCGCTTGGACGCCGAGGTCATCGCCGGTTGCCACTGCCCGGTCCTGCGCGGCCCGCACATCCCCGAGGCGTACGACCTCCTCCGCGAGCTGCCCGCGGTCCCACCGTGGACGGAGTTCACCCAGGCCGACCTCGACCAGTGGATGGACCTCGCCGAGAGCTCGGTCCCGCCGGAGCAGCCCCGGCCGTCGGCGACCTGAGCGACCCCGGACGTCAGGGGTGGCGGGCTGTGGTCAGGTCGTGCTTCATGATGATCTCGTCCCCGTCCATCTCCCCGGTCTCCTTGAACCCGAACGCCGCATAGAGCCCGTGCGCCACCGCGTTCCCCGGCACCAGGCTCAACGACAGCTGCGTCCGCCCCTCGGCCCGCGCCACCTCCGCGATGGCCGCCAGGCCCTTGCGCCCCAACCCCCGCCCCTGCGCCCTTCGGTCGATCATGAAGCGGACCACGTGGAGGTCGTGGGGTTCGTCCCGGTAGAGCAGGGTGAAGCCGACCAGCTCGTCGCCCGAGTACAGCGCGAGGGGCTGCATCTTCGGGCGGTAGATCCAGGCGTCGGCGATCGAGCGCAGGTTCGTGGCCACGAAGCCGCGCTGCTCCTCGTGGACCTCCAGGGCGATGACCGCGCGGTAGTTGTCCTCGGTGACGGGTTCCAGGCGCATGTCGGGAAGGTAGCGCCGCGAGCCCTACCAGGTCTCCCGCAATTCGGGAAAGCCCACGTCGGGTGACTTCTTCACGGAGTGTGATAACTGGCAATCTTTCACACTTCCGACCGTACGGACGTTCTGGTTAGCGTTGGTGACTGTCAGCGAGGGCAAGGTGGCCCAGCGTCACACCCGGACTCCCTGCAACCGGTCCCACCCCGGGGGTGACGGTTCAAGCCGCCGTCAGCGAGAAGGAAGCACCCATGCGACAGTCACGACAGGTCCGGTTCCTGGCCGGGGTCGGCGCGACGGCGATCGTCGCCGCGGCGAGTTCCCTGTTGGCGTCCCCCGCCCAGGCGGCGGAGGGCGAGATCCGCGCCGCCGACGCGGCCGAGAAGGTGCAGAACAGCTTCATCGTCAAGCTCAAGGACGGCTCCGCCGCGTCCGCCGAGAAGCTGGCGAGCCAGTACGGCGGCAAGGTCGACCGCGTGTTCTCCAGCGCGCTCAAGGGCTTCACCGTGAGCCTGCCCGAGTCCGCCGCCAAGCGGCTGGCCGCCAACCCGGCGGTGGACTACGTCGAGCAGGACCAGGTGCTGCACCTCCAGGCCACCCAGACCAACCCGCCGTCGTGGGGCATCAACCGCGTCGACCAGCGCGACCTGCCGCTCAACACCTCCTACAGCTACACCTCGACCGGGTCGGGCGTGAACGTCTACGTCATCGACACCGGCCTCCGCGTCAGCCACACCACCTTCGGCGGCCGGGCGCGCAACGGCTACGACGCGGTGGACGGCGACAGCGTCGCGCAGGACGGCAACGGCCACGGCACGCACGTCGCGGGCACGATCGCGGGCAGCCAGTACGGCGTCGCCAAGGGCGCCACGGTCTACGGCGTCCGCGTGCTGAACAACTCCGGTTCCGGCACCACCGCCGGCGTCGTCGCGGGCATCGACTGGGTGACCCGCAACCACGTCAAGCCGGCCGTGGCGAACATGAGCCTGGGCGGCGGCGCGTCCTCCACCCTCGACGACGCCGTGCGCCGGTCGATCGCCGCGGGCGTCACCTACGCCATCGCGGCGGGCAACAGCAACGCCAACGCGTCCGGCTACTCGCCGGCCCGCGTCGGCGAGGCCATCACGGTCGGCGCGACCACCAGCACCGACGCCCGCGCGAGCTACTCGAACTACGGCTCGATCCTGGACATCTTCGCGCCGGGCTCGTCCATCACCTCCGCGTGGCACACCGGCGACTCGGCCACCAACACCATCTCCGGCACGTCGATGGCGACCCCGCACGTGGCCGGCGCGGCGGCCCGCTACCTCCAGAACAACCGGTCGGCGACCCCGGCCCAGGTGGCGAGCTACCTGACCGGCCAGGCCACCTCGGGCAAGGTCACCAGCCCGGGCACCGGCTCCCCGAACCGCCTGCTGTACCTGGCGCCCACCGCCTGATCCGGCAGCAGCACGACAGGGGCCGCCTCCCGACCGGGAGGCGGCCCCGCCTGCTTTCCCGGGCCCGCCTACTTCTCCCGCAGGGACACGAACTTCAGCGGCAGCACCGGACGGCCGTCGGTCTCGGAGAACCCGGTCCCCGGCACCACGCCGCCCGCCGCCACCTTGTCGATCACGTCCATGCCCTTGGACACCCGCCCGAGCACCGGGAAGTCCGGGTCGAACGAGCTGTCCTTGTGCACGATGAAGAACTGGCTGCCGTTGGTCCCGGCTTCCTGCCGGTTGGCCATTGCGATCACGCCCCGGTCGTAGCCGCCGGTCTTGGCGTCCGGGTCGTCGAACTCGTAGCCGGGCGTCCCGCGGCCGGTGTCGGTGGCGTCGCCGCACTGGAGCACCCACAGGCCGTCGATGGTCAGCCGGTGGCACGACGTGCCCTCGAAGAACTTCTCCGCCACCAGGTGCCGGAAGTTGTGCACCGAGCAGGGCGCGCTCGCCGCGTCGAAGGAGAACTCCAGCTCGCCCTGGCTGGTCTCGACCTCCAGGACCACCGTGCCCTCGGCGTCGGCGCGTTCCGAGGGCGGGTCCACGTCCTTGGCCGGACCCTCCACCGGGCCGTCGTAGGAGCACGCCACGGTGGGCACTTCCGGCAGCGGACCGGCCACCGGCCTGCCCGCCACCGCCGTCGTGCACCCCGCGGTCAGGGCCAAGGGAACCAAGAGCAGGAGCACACGTCTGGCCACAGCCGGTGATCCTATGCCGACCAGTTGCCCGAAACGAAGGACGCGTAGAGAAAACCGAAGGCGAGCATGTGGGTGAACATGAGCCCGAACACCACCGGCCGGGCCGCGGGCCGGCGCGCGAACAGCACGGTCAACCCGATGTAGACCACCAGCAGCGGCAGGACGTACCGGTGCACCGACACCAGGTTGCTGTTGAGGCTCAGCATGACCACCGCCGCCAGCCCGAACAGCGCCAACGGCACGCCCTGCCCGCGTAGTTCGACGATCAGGTAGACGGACACGGCCAGCACTACGGTCAACGCGATCACCGGCAACACGTGATCGACCACTTGGACCGCGTCCAATTGGGCGTACCGCACTGCCCTCACCGCCGCGGTGATCTCCGCACTCCACGTGGCGAAGATGTTGGGGTTGAACACCTGGTAGGGCCACATGCGGTGCCCGGCGAAGTTGGCGAACGGTTCGCCGGCGACCCGCCACAGGAACAGCCAGTACGCGCCCAGCCCGGCGAACGCCGCCGGGAACCACAGCAGGTGCCACGACCAGGGCCGCCGCCAGTCCCGCGACCGCAGGAATTCCAGCAGACAGAGCCCGACGAACAACGCGGCGGTGATCCGACTGGCGGTCAGCGGGATCAGGCACAGCCCCATGAACACCCACCGCCGGCGCAAGGCGAACAGGTACGCCCAGAAAGCGATCGCGCAGAACAGCGCCTCGCTGTACATGACGTGCAGGAAATACGCCGAGGGAGCGGTCAGCAGCAGCGCCGGGGCGAGCCAGGGCAGTGCTTTGTCGGCTAAAAAATAACGAGCGGTCCTCAACAGCGCGACGACGGCGAAACACGATGCGAGGACGTTGACCACCAGGCCCGCGCCGAGGATGCCCAACTGCGTGAACATGATCTTGTGGACCACCCAGGTGGCCAACGGGAACAGCGGGTAGAAGGCGGCCAGGTGGGGCTTGTTCCGCAGGTCGTAGCCGTTGGCGACGATGTCGACGTAGTACAGGCCGTCGAAGCGGAGCATGTGCGACAGAGGGGTCGGCTGGGGACTCAGGACCGGCGGATAGGCGTAGTTGAGGTGCTGTGAACCCTGGAACACGTACGCGGCGGCGCCCACCACCACGTGCCAGGCCACCACAGCGGTCAGCGCCTTCGTCCAGTCATTCCACGGGACTGCTCTCCGCAGAATTCGGGAATGGGGTCTTCGAGTTCGCGTAGAATCGGGACCGACGTCGGGCCGGTCCACTGTCTGCGTTTCCGGCATGGCACGCAACAATAGGCCGGCGCGGTATTCCGCCCGACTTGTGCGTGAATTGATAGACGGGTGATTGTTCCGTCGGGGAGGACCGGGCGGGCGCACAGGGGAAACCTGGTGGCGTGCGGCACGGGGTCGTTGGCTAGCCTTGACGACCAGTCGCCGTTCAGCTAGCACGAGGAGAGCAGTACCCGTGATGCGCACGCACGAGGCCGGGACGCTCCGGGCCGAGCACGCCGGGCAGTCCGTCACCCTGACCGGGTGGGTCGCCCGCCGGCGCGATCACGGGGGCGTGATCTTCATCGACTTCCGCGACGCCTCCGGGATCGCCCAGGTCGTCTTCCGCGAGGGCGAGATGGCCGAGCGCGCCCACAAGCTGCGCTCGGAGTTCGTCATCAAGGTCGTCGGCGACGTCACCCGCCGCCCCGAGGGCAGCGAGAACCCGGACCTGCCCACCGGCGACATCGAGGTCTACGCGACCGAGCTGGAGGTCCTCAACGAGGCCGCCCCGCTGCCCTTCCAGCTCGACGAGCACCTGGAGGTCGGCGAGGAGGCCCGCCTCAAGCACCGCTACCTCGACCTGCGCCGCTCCGGCCCGGCCAAGGCGATGCGGCTGCGCAGCGAGGCCAACCGGATCGCCCGCGAGGTGCTGCACGGGGAGAAGTTCGTCGAGGTCGAGACCCCGACCCTGACCCGCTCCACGCCCGAGGGCGCCCGCGACTTCCTGGTGCCCGCCCGCCTGCGGCCCGGCTCCTGGTACGCGCTGCCCCAGTCGCCGCAGCTGTTCAAGCAGCTGCTCATGGTCGGCGGCCTGGAGCGGTACTACCAGATCGCCCGCTGCTACCGGGACGAGGACTTCCGCGCCGACCGGCAGCCTGAGTTCACCCAGCTCGACATCGAGATGAGCTTCGTCGAGCAGGACGACGTGATCGCCCTGGGCGAGAAGATCGTCACGGCGCTGTGGAAGGGCATCGCGGACCACGACCTCCCGACCCCGTTCCGCCGCATCTCCTACGCCGAGGCGATGGCCAAGTACGGCTCCGACAAGCCGGACCTGCGCTTCGACCTTGAGCTCACCGAGCTCACCGAGTACTTCAAGGACACCCCGTTCCGCGTCTTCCAGGCGCCGTACGTGGGCGCGATCGTCATGCCCGGCGGCGCCTCCCAGCCGCGCCGCACGCTGGACGCGTGGCAGGAGTGGGCCAAGCAGCGCGGCGCGAAGGGCCTGGCCTACGTCCTGGTCCAGGAGGACGGCACGCTGGGCGGCCCGGTGGCCAAGAACCTCTCCGACGCCGAGCGCGACGGCCTGGCCAAGGCGGTCGGCGCGAACCCCGGCGACTGCGTGTTCTTCGGCGCGGGCGACCCGGACGGCGCGCGCGCCCTGCTCGGCGCGGCCCGCGTGGAGATCGCGAACCGGATCGGCCTGATCGAAGAGGGCTCCTGGTCGTTCGTGTGGGTGGTGGACTTCCCGATGTTCGAGGCCACCGACAAGCTCGCCGAGGGCGACGTCGCCGTGGGCGGCGGCAAGTGGACCGCGCTGCACCACGCGTTCACCTCGCCCACCCCGGAGTGGATCGACCGCTTCGAGGAGGACCCGGGCAACGCCAAGGCCTACGCCTACGACATCGTCTGCAACGGCAACGAGATCGGCGGCGGCTCGATCCGTATCCACCGCGCCGACGTGCAGCAGCGGGCGTTCAACGTGATGGGCATCGGCGCGGAGGAGGCGCAGGAGAAGTTCGGCTTCCTGCTCGACGCCTTCAAGTACGGCGCCCCGCCGCACGGCGGCATCGCGTTCGGCTGGGACCGCATCGCCATGCTGCTCGCGGGCGCGGACTCCATCCGCGAGGTCATCGCGTTCCCGAAGAGCGGCGGCGGCTACGACCCGCTGACCGCCGCGCCCGCGCCGATCACCGCGCAGCAGCGCAAGGAAGCCGGCGTCGACGCCAAGCCGCAGCAGAAGCAGTAAGCGGCAGCGGCGGAACGGGCGATCGGGCACAGTTGTGGCCATGTTGCACCTGCGTGCCGTGTGCCCGGTCGACCGCACCGACCAGGTCCTGGCCGCGCTCAAGGAACACCCCGGCGTCACCCACGTCGTGCTGTTCCGGGGCGCGGCCATCGACCCGGCCGGTGACGTGGTCGAAGCCGACGTGGCGCGCGAGGCCACCGACGAGGTGGTCGGCGCGCTGTGCGGGATGGGCATCGACCGCACCGGCGGCGTGACGCTGGAGCAGATCGACACGGCGCTGTCGGACGCGGCGGACCGGGCCGAGGAGGCCGCGCCGGGCGAGGCCGCGGACGCGGTGGTGTGGGAGGAGCTGATCTCCCGGACCGGCGAGGAGTCCCGGCTCAACGCCACCTTCCTGGGGTTCCTGTCCATCGCGTGCCTGTTGGCGGCGGTGGGCGTGGTGACCAACTCGCCGGTCACGATCGTCGGCGCGATGGTCGTCGGACCCGAGTTCGGGCCGCTGGCGGCGCTCGCGGTCGGCGTGGTGCTGCGGCGCTGGGACCTGGCCCGACGGGCCGCGGCGGCGCTGGCGATCGGGTTCCCGGTCGCGATGGTGATCACCTTCGGCGCGGCCGTCGTCGGGTCCTACACCGGGTTGTTCGACCGGGACATGGTGCTGGCCGCCCACCAGGTGGACTTCGTGTTCCAGGTCGGGCCGTTCTCGCTGATCGTGGCGCTGCTGGCGGGCGCGGCGGGCATGCTGTCCATGACGTCGGCGAAGTCGGCGGCCCTGGTCGGGGTGTTCATCTCGGTGACCACCGTGCCGGCGGCCGGGTACGCGGCGATCGCGGCCGTGCTGGGCGAGTGGGCCATCTGCGGTTACTCGGTGCTGCAACTGGCCGTCAACCTGGTCGGCATCGTGGTCGCGGCGGCGCTGGTGCTCGCGCTGCGCAACCGGCGGGGCCGCGCGAGGGCCGCCGGCCGGCCGCTGTCCCAGGGGTAGCGGGCCGGCCCCTGTTCCAGGGGGAGCGGGTTGTTCCAGGGGGAGCGGGCTGGTCGTTGTTCCAGGGGTAGCGGGTCGGCCCTGGTCCAGGGGGAGGGGTCCACCGGGTAGGGCGGCTGTTCCACCAGTTGGTCGGTTCCGTTATCGACAAGTGGTGGTCCAACCATGCATATGAGCACTACCGTCACGGTGCCCGGACGGGTTCTGTCAGGTCGGTGGCCACCGGGGTAGGGTCGGAGGGGATGAGCGTGGAGATCACCGCCGGCCCAGCGGACATCGACGACGCCGACCACTCCGACCTGCTCGCGGCGGTGGCCGCCGCCGAGTCCGTGCTGAGCAGGCGCTTCGGAGCCCAGGTCAGACTGGCCGACCCCGAACGACTCGGGGGCGCCGGCCGGTCGGTGGTCGTGCGGGTGCGGGTCGCCTCCACCCCGTTCTCCCTGCCCCGGACGCTGGTCGTGAAGCGCTACCCGTCGGCCGTGGCCGACCGGGACCCGTTCGCCCACGAGGCGGTCAGCCACAAGCTCCTGACGGCCCTGCCGGGGGAGGACCGGTTGACCCCGGAACTGGTCGCCCAGGACTCCGCCGCCCGGCTGGTCGTCCTGGAGGACCTCGGCAAGGCTCCCCGGCTGGCGGAGAAACTGCTGGGCTCCGACGCGCGGGCGGCCGAGCGCGGGCTGCTGTCGTGGGCGCACGCGATGGGTCGCCTGCACGCCACGACCGCGGGCCGGGACGCCGATTTCGACGCGTTGATGCGGCGGCAGGGCAGCCAGTGCTGTGCCGACCCGATCGCGGTGGACGTGCACGCGGCGCTGGCGGGATTACCGACCCTGCTGGCCTCGGCGTGGGACATCGACACGCCGGGACCGGTCGTGGAATTCGCCGAACAGGCGGTGCGGGCGTTCGTGACCTCGCGCCGGCGGGCGTTCTCGCCGTCGACCTCGTGCCCGGACAACCACCTGGTCACCAGCAAGGGCGTGCGGTTCCTCGATTTCGAGGGCGGGTGCGTCCGGGACATCGTGTTCGACGCGGCGTGCCTGCGGGTGCCGTTCCCGTCGTGCTGGTGCCCCTACGGGTTGCCCGCGGGGATGTCCGAGGCGATGGTGGCGGCGTGGCGGGCCGAGGTCGGCGGCGTGTGGCCGGACCTGGACGACGACGCGGTGTTCCTGCCGAAGTTGTTGGAAGCGCAGTTGTTGTGGGTGTGGCTGTCGACGTGGCGGGGGTTGCCGCGGCTGGACCTGGCGTTGCCTTCGGGGCACCGGCCGTTGGATTCACCGCCCCGCAGCACGGTGTTGGCGTCGCGGTGGGTGCGGTTGCGGGCGGACGCCTTGGCCTTGGGTGTGAAGCCGGTGGCGGAGCACGCGGACGCCGTGGTGAACGCCCTGGTGGCGCGCTTCGGCGCCGCGTCGGTGGAGTTGCCGCTGTACCCGGCTTTTCGCTAGACAACGCGTTCGAGCTTGCGAGTGCGAGCGCGTCCTGTTTGGACCCGCGAAGCGTGGGCTTGAGAAGCGAAGCGCCTGTCTAAAGATCAAAAGCGCCTCGCCGGCGGGCAGGCCGCCAAGGATGGACGGAAAGACAAAGGCGGGGGCTTCTTCCGTCATCCCCGTATGGCCTGGCGGAGCCAACCACACTTTTGGTCGGGTGCCGCTAAAATTTTTGCTCGTTCCTCACAA